>JBDKJJ010000195.1:0-16077 GCA_039796635.1 Bacteroidota bacterium | reverse complement strand
TTTCCAAAGCAAGTCAATAAAGCCTTGTTTGCCATCCTCTTTTTTTACAAATGTTTCAAAACTTGCCACTCTTCTTCTAGGCACACCAAACACATTGAAAAAATCATCCATAAATGATTTTGCTTCCGCATCTTCATTGAAATCATTTTCCCATTCTTTAGAAAATTGGGTTGCTCTATCTTTTATTTCGTTCCAGCTTAATGCCATAGTAAGTTTTTAAAAGTTTGATAAAGATAATAGAGAAATGTATTCCATTAAACGCAAAAAATAAAAAATGCAAATTAATCTGTTGAACTTTTTTCTATCATTCGTTGTTTAAGTCTGCACAAAAAGTATATTTAAAGATGAGTAATGTTAAATCAGTTCAACAAGTGTTACCACCACCAGCGGCTCACATGGTGGGCGATGGATTTAGGGTTCATAATTTTTTTCCTAGTGGGTATAATATGGATTTGCGCAGAATGAGTCCGTTTTTTATGTTGGATTATAATTCAAAGATTGAATTTTCACCAACTGAAACGCCCCGTGGCGTTGGTGTACACCCACATCGTGGTTTTGAAACTGTTACTATAGCTTACCATGGCAAAGTAGCTCATCATGATAGTGCAGGTAATAGTGGTATTATTGGCGAAGGCGATGTGCAATGGATGACAGCGGCATCAGGTGTTTTGCATAAAGAGTATCACGAAAAAGAATTTAGTAGAAAAGGTGGGATGTTTCAGATGGTGCAACTATGGGTTAATCTGCCAGCAAAATACAAAATGAGTACACCTAAATACCAAGAATTGGTAAATGAAAAAATGGGTAAATTCGTTTCTGAAAATAAGGATGTAAAAGCTGATGTAATAGCAGGTGAATTGAAAGGTGTAAAAGGTTCAGCTACTACATTTACACCGATGAATATGTATAATTTATACATGAATAAAGAGGCTAATTTTGAATTTGAATTACCTTCAAATCATAATACTGGAATATTAGTGATTGAAGGTGCAGTAGTTGTTAATCAAACATCAAAAGCTGAAGCCGACCATTTTATTCTTTTCAAAAATGATGGCGAATCAATTCATTTATCAGCTACTGAAAATGCAAAACTATTAGTGTTGAGTGGCGAACCAATTAATGAACCTATTGTGCCTTATGGTCCGTTTTTAATGAATACTAAAGAAGAAATTATGCAAGCTTATAATGATTTTAATACGGGTAAATTTGGTGTTTTAGAAGATTAATTAAACTCTTATGAAACGAAAAGATTTTATTCAACTAATTACCTTATCATCTATAGCATCAACTATGAATTTATCAGCATTAGCAAGTATTACAGATACTTTTTCGAAAACTGAAAAAATGCCAGTTTTATTTTTAGGTCATGGCAATCCAATGTATGCCATTCAAGAAAATGAGTTTGTAACAGCTTTTAAAAATTTAGGAAAATCTATCCCTAAGCCTAATGCAATACTTTGTATTTCGGCGCATTGGTTAACCAAAGGAACTTTTGTAACGGCAATGGAAAATCCTAAAACAATTCATGATTTTGGCGGATTTCCAAAAGCACTATTTGATGTGCAATACCCTGCTAAAGGAAGTAGCATTTTAGCTAATGAAACAAAAAAAATAATTTCTACAACTGAAGTTGGTTTCAATCATGATTGGGGTTTAGATCATGGAGCTTGGACGGTAATTAAGCATCTATATCCTAATGCTGATGTGCCTGTAGTTGAGATGAGTATTGATTATTCAAAGCCTGCGCAATATCATTTTGAATTAGCAAAGCAACTTGCTTCACTTCGTGAAAAAGGTGTTTTGATTATTGGTAGCGGCAATATCGTTCATAATTTAGGAATGGTTGATTTTGCAAATATTGATACAGTTGATTATGGTTTTGATTGGGCTAAAGAAGCAAGAATTTTAACTAATCAAAAAATATTAAGTGGTGATTTTAAAGCTTTGATTGAATATGAAAAAATGGGTAAAGCTTTACAATTAGCAGTTCCTACGCCCGATCATTTTTATCCTTTGATGTATGCATTGGCACTTAAAACTAATACAGATTCTATTTCATTATTCAATGATAAAATGGTAGCTGGTTCATTAAGTATGACGTCAGTAAAAATTGGTTAACTAATGATTCTTAAATCGTGGATGAAACTCAACCAAAGTTTGACGTAAAAAACTTCTATCTAAATGTGTATATATTTCAGTAGTTGTAATGCTTTCATGACCCAACATTTCTTGAACTGCACGTAAGTCAGCACCACCTTCTACTAAATGAGTTGCAAACGAATGTCGAAATGTATGTGGCGAAATGGTTTTATGGATTCCTGCCATCGCCACAATATTTTTAATCATTAAAAATATCATCACTCGGCTTAATTTAATTCCATTTCTGTTCAAAAATAAAATATCATCATTCCCTTTTTTTATTGATAAATGCACTCGAATTTGCTCACGATAAATACCAATGTGTTTTAATGCATGACTACCAATCGGTATTATTCTTTCTTTATTTCCTTTCCCGATTACTCTAACAAATTTTTCATCAAAATAAATTTGTGATATCTTTAAATTCACTAATTCAGTAACACGTAATCCGCAGCTGTACAATGTTTCAAGTATGGCTCTGTTTCTAACACCTTCTGGTTTACTTACATCAATTGATTCAAAAATAGTTTCAATTTCTTCAATACTAAGTGTGTCAGGTAATTTGCGTCTTAGTTTTGGAGCTTCTAATAATTCAGCAGGGTTTTTATCTATCAAATCCTCCATCAACATATATTTATAAAAAGCTTTAATGCCACTAATGATACGTGCTTGACTATAATCAGTCATTCCTAATTCATGAATCCATTTCACAAATTGTTGCAATGTTTTCAACTCAATTTCCATGGGTGATTTTTGTATATCATTGATGGATAAAAATTGAGTAAGCTTTAAAATATCATGAATATAAGCCTCTACTGAATTTTCAGAAAGTGAACGTTCAAGTTTTAAATATGCCTTAAATCCGTTGATGTAGGGTTGCCAATTCATGAGTAAAATATTCAGCGATAAAACTAATAATTAATATCAATTTCATTTTTATGTATTAGAACACTTTCTTAATTCACCATTTCCTCTCCTTTTGGAGAGGAATACAAGGTGAGGTTAGTAAAAAAATGAATTAGGAAAGAGTTCAATTGATATTTTGCAAGTTTGTTTTTGTAGAGTATTATTTTTACCCTTAATTTTTTAGTAATGATAAATATTGATGCAGCAGTTTTAAAAAAAATGTCGGTTCATTTTGTTGGCAATAAATCAACAATGGATAAAATTATTTTATCAAAAAATTCATTGGAAATTGATGATGAAACATCAGCTTTATTGACCAATTATTTTTTACACAAATTCGTGAATGTATTTGAACAGTATAGGTTTCATCATTCATCATCATTGAAATTTAATGAAATGTATAACTATGTTCATCAAATATTGAATAACGAAAATAATCTTCATTCCATTTCAATTGATATTGCAAATCAGTTATATGAAAGTTCGGTTCATCCAAAAATTAAGGCTGGTGAATTATACGTTTGCAATTTTAGTAATTGTGAATTAGATGGGAAATATGTTGATGCAGTTGGCATTTTTAAAACAGAAAACAAAGCCGCTTTTTTTGAAGTAAATAATTCAAAACAAACATTTGATATACAATACAAAGAAGGAATTGATATTAATAAATTTGATAAAGGTTGTTTGATTTTTAATAAAAATGAAAATGATGGCTATGAAGTATTGATTTTAGATAATCAAAATAGGGGAGAGGAAGCACAATATTGGAAAGAAACATTTTTAGGCTTACATCAAAAGGAAAACATTTATTCTCAAACCAATCAATTTTTAGGAATTGCAAAGGATTTTGTAACCAAACAATTGGGCGATGAATTTGAAGTAAGTAAGGCCGACAAAATTGATTTACTAAATAAATCAGTTGAGTATTTTAAATCACATGAAGAGTTTAATAAAGAAGAATTTGAAGAAGAAGTTTTTTCAAATAAAGAATTAATTAAATCATTCAGAAGTTATGATGAATCCTACAGACAGAGCCATGATATTGAGTTGGATGATAGTTTTGAAATTTCGCCGCAGGCTGTAAAAAAACAAGCTCGTGTTTTTAAAAGTGTATTGAAATTGGATAAAAATTTTCATATTTACATTCACGGGAATAGAGATATGATTGAACAAGGCATTGAACCTGATGGCAGAAAATTTTATAAAATTTATTTTAACCAAGAAAACTAAAGCATCAATTTGAAAATTAGGATTGTAAAAGTATTTTTTGTGATTGCAATAATTATCACGGTATATTATACATCTATAAATTCGATTAAGGTGTTTAACGGATTTGTGTATTTATGGAAAAATGATTTGATTAAAAATTGTGATTCAAATTATTTTTTAGGATTGATAATAAACTTTGTAATTGCTGCATTATTAATCAACTACATATTTCGTTCGGTTTTCAAATTTTTCAAAATGAAGAATTCAAAAACTACTGACGATAATATTTTAGATGAAGATTTTACAAATTAAAACATAAACTTATGAGCGACACACATCACTATAAAATAAATGTTGAATGGACAGGAAATACAGGAACTGGTACATCAAAATATGATGCTTATGAAAGAAGTCATCTTTTAAAAATAAATGGGAAGAAAACAATTGAATGCAGTAGTGATGCTCCATTCAGAGGTGATGTTGCATTTCATAATCCTGAAGATATGTTGTTGTATTCATTAAGTTCATGCCACATGCTTTGGTATTTGCATTTATGTGCTGATGCAGGAATTATTGTAATAGAATATAGTGATAATGCTGAAGGAACACTAACTTTAGTGAAAGATGGAATTAGTAAATTTACCGAAGCTATTTTGAATCCTGTTATTAAAATTACTGATGCTTCAAGAATAGATGAGGCAATTAAATTACATTATGAAGCACACAAAAAATGTTTCATTGCAAATTCGTGTAATTTTGAAATAAAGCAAAATCCAAAAATTACTGCTTAATTTTCTTCCTCCAAATAGCTTGTTTAAGTTCAATATCAAATGAACCATTGAAGCCACTTGGCACACTTTCAAAAGTTGTAGTACAACCTGTTAGGGAATCAATTGTAGTTAAAATTTCTTCTTGGAATTTCTCTTGTAATTCAACTGCTTCGGCACTACTTGCGTAAGTAAAATTTCTGTTTTTTGATAGTTCAATTAAATGAGGCAAACAAAAAGGGTTGTTTAATCTTTTCAATGCTTGCAAACTTAATATCGCTATTTCAGGATGTGTATGAGTAGCCATAATGCACAATAGAAAAACTTTTTTTTCGCTTTCTAATTTTTGAATGTACGATTTTGCTCTAAGCAAATAATCAGGCATTGTTTTATAATCTTCATAAAATTGTATTTCGCCATCAAACACTGCCGCTTGTAAAACAAGTTCATCTGAAATAGGGATTTTAGTATCACTATAAAATTTAAATAAAGCCGTGTCAATGGTCATTCGTTCATCATTTAATCTTTCATAATGCAAATAATCTTTGCTGTAATTAGTATGTGGTTGAAATGATTTTAAAATCATAGCACTTGTGCTTTCTCTTATAAAATATTTATTCCATTGAGCTCCCCACATTTTATAGGCTAAATACGGAATCCAACTACAATACGAATGATAATATCCTAATTGATAACCTATATAAGTTTCAATTTCGCCACTGTCAGTTTTAAATAATGCACGAAAACCTATGTAGGATGGAAGGCTTGCTAAGATGACTCTATCACCTAAAATCCATTTTACATTTCGGTGTTGCATCCAATTGATGGATGTTTTACGATTAGAATATTGAGCAATATATTTTTTAACTTTTTTCCAATTACAAATTTTAATAGCATTACAAAACTCACAAGTTGAATCACAAGTTTTATTCAAATAGAAGGGATTAGTTGGTAATTTATTTTTCTCAGCAATAACAGAAATGTAATTTTCTAATTCATTTGAAAATGGGAAAATACAAGTGTCTTCAATTTCTTCAGTTCCAAAAAAATGAGCTTGATGTAAGAAGAATATTTTTTTTCCATTCTGAAATTTTGAAATGCAATTACTCATGGATTGTTGTTTGCATTTGAAATTTGAAACTTGCCAACCAAGATTAGTTTGTCCATGATTAATGAAAAAATTCTGTTTGTAAACACTATCAATTTTGATGGTTACTATATAGTTTTCTGTTCCTAAATCATCTGAAAATCCGCCTGAAATGGAAATGATTTGTCCGCTAATTACTGCATCTGAGTGTTTATACAAACTATCTAAATCAACACCAAATGACGATGTTGAAAATGAAATTATAAATAGAAAAATTAGAATTACTGATTTCACTTTTTTATTTTTTAGTAGCAACTATAACACCTGAAACACACCAATGACTGAAACTTCCGCCTTCAGGCTTTCCTTGTTGAATAGCTACTTGTAACGTATGTTTTCCTTTTTTGATAGTTGGTAATGGAATAATAAATGGTGGCGTTAAAGTTCCTGGGCACCAATTGGAGCGACTTAAATCACTAGATGATAAACCATCAGGAAAATTACCTGATGCAGGATTGGATAAACGATACGTACCGCAATCTGTTCGCCAAGGAGTGATATGAAATTCTTCTTTACCATCAATAAAAACTTGATTAAGTTTAGGAACAAACTCATCGCCATTTTCCCAACCACCATGACCTGTGGTAGTGAATAATAGTTGTTGGTTTTCTAACGTATCATTAATTTCAAAATCAATTTTTAAAGTATCAGTTTCAAATAATCTTCCATAATTCTGTCCAGCAGCTTCCATTAGGTTTACCGTATTGAACAATGGTAAGATTACTTTTTTTGTTTCAGGCATTTCGTGTTCTGGGTAAAAGTCAAGCTCAAGGCTAACTTTATGACCACCTTTATCATAATTTCCAATATAAACTCCTATAGTTATATTTTTTTCATCACTCGGAATCAATGACGTAACATCTTGTTTATATACTGCTGAATCGCTCCAATTATAACCATCAATAATTCGTTTTTTATTAAAATGACCAACGCCAAATGGTGTGAAAAAACGCATCAATTCAATGGCTGGAGAGAAATTGTCTGTTGCAATAATCCCTTGATATTTTTCCTTTTTTTTATCTTGATAATTAGGTAAAGATTCTAATCCATTTACCATTGCTGTGAAAACAGATTTTTCCTTTTTATTCGAAACTAAAAAAACCGAACCCACTCTGTCATAAGCATCTCCATTGCTCCATTCTGTAAGTTTTAAAAAGTACATTCCTTTTGTTGGATGTTCAGGTAATGAAACTGTTTTTAAAATTACATTGCCTTTCACAAAGCGTTCTTGCAATTCTAAATGCTTAATGTTATCTGGTGTTTTTAAATCTTCAAAATTGATTTGTTGCTTCGAGAAAATAGGAATAGTAGTATATCTCGATTTTATTTGAATGGCTGCATATTGAGGTTCGGTAACTTTTGTAAAACTATCATTCGGTAAATCTATTTTCGTGTCAATCTGTTCAACCGATTTTGCTTTTATAATTCTATTACCATTAATTGAATATTTCAATACCAAACCATTTTCAGGAACGAATGAAATAGATGGTGAACCTTTTAAAGTTTTATCATTTGTAACCCATGCTTCAACTCGATTAGAGAAAATATCATACTTTATTTTGTGGCACAAATAGCCTAATATGGTATCCGTTTCATTTGTTTTTTCTGCTTTTGGTAATGAATCAAAAGATGTATAAACTGCTAATTTGTTTGTTCCTAAAATTCCTGTTTTAATAGTATTACGTTTATAATAATCAATATAAAATTTTTCAGAAACTGAAGAGTTAACAATGCTTGCATTTTTTGAATTAGTGAATAATGAAATAATTCTATTGGGAATTATTTTTCCATTTTCACTTTGCTCATAAATAATCTTGTATGATTTTTCTTGAGCAAATAACAGTGCGTTCAACAGCAAAAAGAGAATTGTAATTAGATATTTTTTAGGATTCATTTTGAGGAAATATTGAACGATAAATATACTCAATACACTCTTTTGAAAAAGTAATATTTATTGTAATCCCAACTTGTCATATTGCCATTAGGGTAGGAGTGTCCCCAACTTAATACTAAAATATTTTTGTCAATTAAATGAGCATGCCATGCAATACCTCTATCTGGATTAACAATAAATTCAAATTTTGAATTCAAACACTCTGAGCTACGAATAGTAAAATCGCTTTTTGCTTTGTATAAATAATTAAAACTTTCACCAGGTCCACCAACAATGCTGTACCATCCTACATATCTGTAATACATCAATTGCCATTTGGCATTCGATGGTAAAATGAAGTTTGTACGATATTGTTTAGCTTTAAATGGATTATTTAAATATTGTCCTAAATCCATATTTAAACTATCATGAGACAAAACCATTAAACTATCAAACTCAAATTTTTGATTTTCAGGATATGGTCTTTGTGCTTCTGATTTGAAACAAATAAATAAAATTAAAAGTGGTGTAATACAAAACTTCATTTGTTGAAAAATAGTTTAATGATTTATGGAATTTGTAGTCCTTTAGATTCTTTAATTTTATTTTTCCATAAATTTTTAAGTAAATGTTTTATCGTTTTATTATTAGTCTAGTTTTATTATTTAATTATTCAATTTTATTTGCTCAGCAATGTGGTTGGGAAAATAAAAATGTATTTGTTATTCATCCTAAAAAATATGGCTCAGTTCAGATTATAAATGGATTAAGAATTTATTTACTAAATGAAAAAAATGAGCCTTATACTTATTCTGCTTATCATGTTATTTCTGATGAACCATATCGTACAGTTAATTATTTAGATACGCTTCATTTTATTCAAAATAATTCTATTTCAAAAAATAACTACAAGTTTCCATCCATTGTTTTTGAATCTGCATTAGAAAATTATTTTGTTGTAATACCCGAATTTAAAGACTTTAAAGCTCATCCAGAACATGCACCAATTTATAAAGCAATGATTGTAGATGCAGATGGAGAATTGAATGGAGGATATTTTCCAACCGAATATATTTATTTACCTTATACTCAATCAGTAAGTATTTGTGAAAATAGCTTTCATCATAAACATTCTTCAGATAATTTAAGTGAAATAAAAATGGTGGATGGACAATCTTATCATCCTATTTATCTTAGCTTGAAAAAGCCAATAAAGGAGGTAGCGGCTGAAGTAGAAGCTAATACTTTAGGGAGGGAAGGATTTAGTTATCGTTTGAATTTTGATACCATTAAAGTAGGCAATAAAATTATCAATCAATATAAAATTAAATCAATTGAAATTTATGATTTAGCCAAGTTAACAAAAGTTCAAACTATTTACCGAAAGGATTCATTGTTGGTTACACCTAGCCAAGTGAATAATGCAATTCAGCTAATCGATTTTAAAAACAATGGCAAAAAAGGTTTAATTATTCAGTCAAGTAGCACAGCCAACAAAAATTTGAATGCATATAATTTAAAATTCGACTTCTATAATTTTAATTCGCTTTCACAAAAATTCGAATTAGATACTTTTCTAAGTAGGCTTCCAAACACATTTTATATTCCTCAGCTTAAAAAATTCAAACGTGTTGAATATTCAGTTACACCAGAAAGTTATGTGCAGAAAATTTATTTTTTAATGGATGGCAAATGGGAATTTTTCGAATCAAAAGAATCAAAAAGATATGTACAGCCTTCAGCTGGAAATGAAACAACAAAACGAACAATGACTGATGCACAATGCATTTGGTTTAAAGATGATTATCATATTTTGCCACTTCAAGTGCCTAGTTATTCATCGCCATCATCTGTAATAGTTCGTGATACATTTATTATTTACAATCAATGTAATGAATCAATAAAGATTAAAAATGTAAGAAGTGAAAATCGTGAGGCTTTTAAACTTGAACAAACTTTAGCACCGCAGAGTAAAAATTATATTTACTATGAAGAAACATTATATCCGAATAGCAATTATGAAATGCTTACCAAAACTTTAAATCTTGAATTGAATAATGGAATTTATAAATCTGTATCAATTAAAATCCCTTTAGTGTCATCTACAGGCTATACCACAACTCTAAATCGAAATAGGGATAATAGTATTGAACAAATTGTATTACAAAATAATGGTTTGCCATATGAAACCGAAATTAATACCTACGCATCAGGTAAATTAAGGGATATGGGCAAACGCATGAAGAATAATCCTGATCAAAGAGTTGGTAAATGGCAGCGTTTTAATGATAGAGGGATTTCTATTAGTGACACAATTTATTCCAAACTTATTGCTTTTAAACCCATGAATTTTAATAATTATAAACCAATAAATTTCAAGATAAAAATTAGAGAAAATGGTATTTGGAAAGAACCCTTTTCATGGACCGAAAACACAGAAAAGTTTTTTTATGTTTTTAATGGAACCGATAGTGTAGTGGCGTTTACTGATTCATCATCACATAGTTATTCTATACCATATTCTACAATGCCAGAGTATGCAATTTTTCAATTTTATTTTCTAAAACAAAATCAACCATATTTATTGATAAGTGGAACTAAATATCCATTTTATCTAACAAAAGATGTTTATGTTTTAAGATGGGATTATTCAAATGTTAAATTCAATCGAAATAATCGTGTTGATGATTTTGAAGATAGTTTATTATTAAGACTAAAGAACCGATTTCCTAAGATGCAAATTGTAACTATTTGGAGTAAGCTTAATGGAATTGATGTAAGCCAAATGTCGAATATTGAAAAAGAAAATTTGCTACGGGTACTAAAAACCGATTCTGCAATACGTATAATTTGTCAAGTTTTTAATTTAGCCGAATATTCAAAATCCACTTTTTGTGACAACTCAATTTTTATGCAATTCAAAAATGCAACATCATTTGAAGAAGCCAAAAAAATAGGAAAGGAATTTGGATTTACATGCGAAAGAATAGGAATGCAAAGCAATAATTTTGAGTTTCGATATCAATCAAATATGGTAAATGAAAAATTCTTTACATCTTATAATTCATTTTGTGAGCATGAAAAAGTGATGTATGGAAGTTTGAATTCATATATGCAAGTGGAATTAGATGGATTTGGAAAATAAAAAAGCCCCGATAAAAAAAATTATCGGGGCTTTTTAAAATTATTTTCAAAAAATTAATGTCCTGCAGGTGTTGGAGCAACATTAATTGTATTTGGTGCTTTTTCAGGAGCTGTAGTTGCTGGTGCTTTTTCTACAGTACCACTAATCATTAAAACAACAGAAGGTGTTTTAGCATTTGATGTAACTGTAATTGATTTTGTGAATTGACCAGGGCGACCTTGAGTATTATAGATAGCCGTGATTTTAGCTGATTTACCAGGTAAAATTGGTTCTTTAGGCCATTCAGGTGTTGTACAACCACATGAAGCTTGAACATTTGATAAAATTAATGGTTCTTTACCTTCATTTACAAAATCAAAATCGAATTTAGCTTGCGGACCTTCAGGCACTGTACCAAAATCATGCTTTTCAGTTTTAAATTTTAAATCAGCAGCATTAGGGTTTGCAGCTGGTTGAGGTGCTACAACAGTTGCATTTGCAGGAGCAGGAATTTGTTGAGCAGGAATATTTACAGTTGCAGGAACTGTAGTTGCAGCTTTAGCAGGTACAACTTGTTTTGTAGCTACAGGTGCTTTTTTGTCTTGAGCATTAACAGAAGCAATCATGATTCCGCTAGTTAAAAGTACTAAGAAAATTTTTCTCATTGTGTATTGATTTTGGTTTGTTAAAATATTAATGTTTGATTATTTGGGTAACGAATTAATTATATTAGGTGCTTTTGATGGCGTTGAATTTGAATTGTTATTACCTTCTACCATTCCTTTTATAATTAACATTTTTTCTAATGTTTTTGCATTTGATTTGATAACAATTGATTTATTAAAAGTTCCAGGTCTGCCTTTGGTGTTATAAACCGCCGTGATTTTGTTTTTAGCACCAGGCAAAATTGGTTCACGTGGCCATACAGGCGTTGTGCAACCGCAGCTAGCATGAACATCATTAATAATTAATGGCTCTTTACCAATGTTTGTAAAAATAAAATCATATTTTACTTCTGGTCCTTCAGGCACATTACCAAAATTATGTTCTTCAACTTCAAATTTAAAATCAGCAGCATTAGTATTTGAAGAAATCTTTACTGAATCAATTTTATGTTCTTCAACTTTTTTAGGTGATGCCACTTGAGCCATTACATTTATCAGTATCACCGAAAAAACAAAAAATAAACCTGAGCGCTTTAGCATTTTTAAATTAACTTTTGTGTTTTACTTTTTTCTTGTGTATCAATTTCTACTTTTCATTTTTGCAACTGATATGCCAAAATTTTTTCTTCATTCAAAATTAAAATCTTTTGGCTACTTTTGAGCGTCAGATATTGTTAAGTGCTTGTTAAGTGCTTTAAATAGCTGTGTTCAAGGTTCAAAGGAAATACTATTATTGATACTTTTATAAAATTATTTCTGAATAATAATTAAATATTGTGATTATGCAACAGGATAAAAATGAAGCCCAAATTGAATTTGAAGTTTTTAAAAAAGAAATTTTAAACGATTATAAAATTGCTTGTGAAAGCCGAGAAGCAAGTTTGTTAGGGCGCAAAGAAGTGCTTACAGGAAAAGCCAAATTCGGTATTTTTGGTGATGGAAAAGAAGTTCCGCAAATAGCTATGGCTAAGGCTTTCAAAAATGGTGATTGGCGAAGTGGATATTATCGTGACCAAACTTTTATGCTTGCAGCAGGTATGGTTACCTTGCAAGAATTATTTTCACAATTGTATGCCACACCTGATACCAATGCTGAACCTAATAGTGGTGGCCGCCAAATGAATGCACATTTTTCAACTCGAGTTTTGAATGATGATGGAAGTTGGAAAAATTTAACCAATTTAAAAATCACATCGGCTGACTCTTCGCCAACTGCTGGACAAATGACAAGAAGCCTTGGTTTGGCTTTAGCTTCAAAATTGTATCGAGAAAATAATGAATTAAGTGATTATTCAAATTTTACAAATAATGGTGATGAAGTAACCTTTGTAACTATTGGCGATGCTTCAACATCTGAAGGGCATTTTTGGGAAACAATAAATGCCGCTGGTGTTTTAAAAGTGCCATTAGCTGTAAATGTATGGGATGATGGTTACGGAATTTCGGTTCCGAAAAAATATCAAACTACAAAAGGAAATATAAGCGATGTTTTAAGCGGATTTGAAATTAATGAAAATGGCGATGGCTATTTAATTTACAAATTAAAGGCTTGGGATTACGCTGATTTATGCGAAAAATATGCTGAAGGAATTGCATTATGCAGAGAGAAGCATATACCAGTGTTATTTCATATTGAAGAGTGTACTCAGCCCCAAGGACATAGCACAAGCGGTTCACATGAGAGATATAAAACCAAAGAACGCTTAGAGTGGGAAAAAGATTACGACTGCATTTTGCAAATGAAAAAATGGATGATTGAAAATGCAATTGCAAATGAAACGGAATGTGAAGCCATTGAGCAACAAGCTAAAACAAGTGTATCAGAAGCTAAACAAAAAGCTTGGGCTGAATATCAAACGCCTATTAAAGCCGAAGTAAACGAAGCTATTGAAACTTTACAAGCATTGATAAATGAAGGCATTGATACTGAAAGCTGCACTAAAACTATTGCTGAATTAAAATCTATCCGTGAACCATTTCGCAAAGATGTGGTAAGTAGTTTAAGAAAAATACAACACGAAACTTATGGCTTAACGAATGGAAGCGTACATCAATTAAATGGTTTAATCACTCGTTATACTGCCGAAAATAAATATAGATACAATACCTATTTGCATAGCCATTCGGCACAAGCGGTTTCAAAAATTGATGAAATAAAAGCTGATATAGATGACCAATCGCCAACCTTAAATGGCTTTGAAATTTTAAATAATTATTTCGATCAGTTGTTTGCCAACAACAAAACTGTGGTAGCATTTGGTGAAGACTTAGGCAATATTGGCGATGTAAATCAAGGCTTTGCAGGCTTGCAAGCTAAATATGGCGAAAGCAGAATTTTTGATGTAGGCATTCGTGAAGCTACCATCATGGGGCAGGGCATTGGTTTGGCAATGAGAGGTTGGCGACCAATTGCTGAGATTCAATACCTTGATTATTTATTGTATGGCTTACAGCCGCTTAGCGATGATTTAGCCACATTGCATTATCGTTCGGCTGGTGGACAAAAAGCACCATTAATTGTTCGTACTCGTGGGCACAGATTAGAAGGTATTTGGCATACAGGTTCACCCATGCAAATGATATTAGGTACGCTTAGAGGTATGAATGTATGTGTGCCACGTAATATGACACAAGCCGCAGGAATGTACAATACGTTATTGCAAAGCGATGAACCGGGTTTGGTAATTGAATGCTTAAATGGTTATCGATTAAAAGAAAAATTGCCTAATAATTTAGCTCAATTTACAGTGCCATTTGGTATGCCGGAAATATTGCAAGAAGGTACAGATGTAACCATTGTTTCGTATGGTAGCAGTTTGCGTATTGCACAAGATGCTATGCAAAGGTTAACTAAATTTGGCGTATCAGTTGAGTTGATAGATGTACAAACCTTATTGCCATTTGATGTTACAGGCAGCATAGTAAATTCATTAAAGAAAACTAATAGAATTTTATTTTTTGATGAAGATGTACCAGGCGGAGCAACAGCCTTTATGATGCAACAAGTAATTGAAATACAAAAAGGATTTTATTATTTAGATACACCACCAAAATGCTTAAGTGCAGTGGCAAATCGTGCTGCTTATGGCACTGATGGTGATTATTTCTGTAAGCCAAGTGCTGAAGATGTATTTGATGCAGTGATGGAATTGATGAGATTGTAGTTGCGATTTTAGTTTATTATTAAAGGATTATACAACTAAAAAAAATCGTTCTACACTCCAAAATGCTTCTTTTATTTTGTAAGAATTAGCATTTCAGATATTTTAGTTGTTGCGAAAATGCAGCAAGGCTTGTGCGTAGCATCTTAGTAACTACATGGTTCAAAAATATTGCTATATTTTATAAATGAGTGAGAAATATAAAACATTCGAAGATGGTCTTTTCTTTTGCAGTTTTGCAATTGTGGGATGGATGGATTTATTTGTTAGAGTACAATATCAAGATGTATTGATTAATTCAATTGAGTTTTGTCAAAAACAAAAAGGATTGAATTTGTATTGTTATGTAATTATGCCAAGTCATGTTCATATCATAGCATCAGCAAAAGAAGGCACATTGGGTAAAATATTGCAATCATTTAAATCATTTACTGCCAACGAATTTTTAAAATCAATACAAGAAAATCAGCAAGAGAGTAGAAAAGAATGGTTGTTGGCAAAAATGAAATGGTATGGCGAAAATAGTAAGCCAAGACAATTGAATCAAGTATGGCAACATAGCAATCATCCTTTTCATTTATACAGCCCAGAAATGATAAATCAAAAAGTTGATTACATACATAACAACCCGGTTGAGGCTGGTTTGGTTTGCGAACCACATCATTATAGATTAAGTAGTGCAAATAAAGAGAGTCCGATTAAATGTTTAATATTGTAAACGAGCTAAAATGAAATACAATGACAAATATTTTGATACAGGAAGTCACCAAGCCCCAATGCACAAACGCTTTGCTTCAGCTTGGCGACAACAAATACAGCTTAACTTCTACTGGTGTAGTTGATGTCAGCCATTTATTGAATGGCTTTTACCTAATTGAACTCACCACCCCAAGCAATTATAAGCTCTCAAAAAAAATCAATATTCTTCATAACAATTAAAACAAATCAAAATGAAAAATCTACAACTAACGCTCTTTTTTCTTTTGGCTCTTACTCTTTTATCAGTTAAAGTTAATGCACAATGGGGAACATCAGGTAACACAATATCACCTTTGAATTATTTCGGGACCAATAATGCCCACCCAA
>JBDKJJ010000194.1:0-9109 GCA_039796635.1 Bacteroidota bacterium | reverse complement strand
TTTTTATTGCTGTTTTGAAATTCTAGTAGGCTTAGCAGCGTGATGTGTACCTGTTCAACTACTTTTAGATCTTTTTCATTAATTATTTCAAATCCTAATTTTTTTATTGAATTAGCAAAGGCAGCAAACTGCAATTCGGAGAGTTTTTCTGATAGGAATATTTTTCCGAGTTCGATAGATACTGGAGTTATTTCAATTTTGGATAACTCAGATTGAACCATCATAATACAACGGTCGCAGACCATATTTTTAACAAAAATTGTCATGGGTGGATTAGTTATTTAGATTTACAATTTGTGAATCATGTAAAAATTTATATTTAAATAAAATGCAGCAATCTTTTTGTTTTGATAAAAAATACATTTGATTTTATTGAGTAGAAAAGTAAGTTGGAAAGAATATATAAATTAGTTTATAATTTACTAGTTATAGTATGACCTTATAATGAAAAATTCTTGATACAGTTGAAATTCGGATAATATATGTTCCTGCCTGAAGAATGGTTCTAGGAATTTCTTGATTAGTATAAAAGGGATTTTGGTAAACTCTTCTACCCAAAAGATCGAATATACATATTGTGCTGCTTAATTCTCGTATATTTGTAGTAACAAATATGCTGTTTTGAGTTTGTGATATATGAAATTGACCGGCAGAATTTGAAGGTGATAATATATCAGAAGCTAATCCATAAAAGGAAAGTTCATCAATATATATGAAACTGCCATCTTGCGGAAAGGTGGAACTTGCAGAAATTTCTATACAAGCTGTGTCAGGATTTAACGAGCTATGATAATTAATGCCACACTGGCCTAATGACCACGAATGATTCATAGAATTGTAAGTTTGTAAACCTGTTCCAATAGTATCTCTTTTATTTAATTGGGAGTTCCATTTGGTTAAGGTTACACTTACAAATGCAGAATCTGTTGGGTCGGCATTCATAAATTGAAAATAGTAATTTAACCCAATGGGTCGTTCAGTGAAGGGGAATCCTGTTGTAACTAATGATGTGGTTGTATCCATCTCACCGCTAACAATCCTTCCTTTGACTAGTCCAATTCCAGGTACTAATCGTGTAATTAGAAAAATAAAATTTTGACTATTGAAGCTGGGTGAAGCTTTGATACAAGTGTATATAGCTGAAGTATTGGTTAGGTAGTTCATTGTACTCCACGATGAAGGATCTTCATAACCTCCTGCGCTTGTCCATATCTCAAAATCATAGTTAGGAATTTGGGCAAATGAAAAGTTGATGGAGAAAAATAATAAAGTTGAAATTAAAATACGCATGGTTTATTTTGATTGAATGAAAGCGTAAATGGCTTTTTGTTAGTTGGATAATTATAGTATGATGAATTTCCTTTGGACTGAATTCCAACAGAATTTAAGTTTTGCCCATCAAATATTACTGATGTAGTTATGTGAGTTGAAGTATCATTAGATTCGTCAAGCGCTTTGTTGTTCTGAAGCAATGACGAGTAATTTGGCAGCGAAAAATTGATGTGGATATTATGGACTTGTAGTGTGTTAAACAAACTATCTCCAGAAGTGGATTGGGCAAACAGGTTGCCTATAACTACCAGAAGTAATACTATGACTGAAATAATCGCTTTCATTTTTGCTTCCATTTAAGTTATTGCTTAATAAATTTTTGTTGATAGTAACTGCTACCAGATTTGATGCGAATGAAATACACCCCGTTTGCCAACTTTGATGTGTTCAGTGAATATGAAGATTGAAGCACATTTTCAAGCGAAACGATTGGTTCACCAAGAGTGTTGAATATTTGAATAGCAGAAATTCTATGATTGTTATTTTCCAAAGAACTAATGGTAAGGGAGCTTTCTACAGGGTTCGGGTAGATAAACCAATTACTATTCTTTTCAACTTCGCTAATGGATGAAGGTAATGTGTTGAAATCAAAATCTCCTACCTTCAAGCTATCAATGTAGAGTGCGTTACCTCCATCGGTAACGTTCACAATTTTAATGTCCACATGGTCGCTTACAGCGTAAGAAGTAAGGTCAATACTTGCAAGTTTCCATTGTGTGCTATCGGGAATAAATATTGTGGTTTGGGTCGGCCCGGTAACTAAAGAACTTCCGGTTCTGTAGTATTTTTGGGTCCAAGTGTTGCCGCAATCAGAGGAAACAAGCACAATCATTTCATCGCTGTAATTGACATCGCTTCGGGCATAAGCCCAACGAAATGCCATATTTATCGGTGTTGGAAAAGTGGTAAAATCAAGACGGGGAATTAGCAGTGCATCAGATTGACCGTAATTGGTGTTGATTAGGTTTTGAATACGGACAGAAGCTATCCCTTCTCTAGCGGCATCGGTAGTTCGCTCCCAAGTTATTCCACCATCTGGATTATCAATGGTTAATCCATTGGTTGGGAAATTCCCGTTTTCAAAATTGTCTCCCCAAGTTGTTGGCGAGCCAGCAACTGGATTATTTACTGTGATGTAATTCGGTATAAATAAAGTGTCAGTTCCATTTAAGTTAGATACAATAAGTGTTACATCATATGTCCCGACAGTATTGTAAACAACGGACGGGTTAGCTGACATTGATGATGCTGGAGTACCACCTGGAAAAATCCAATTTAGTGCAGCTGGACTATTCAGCGTGTTACTGTTGAACACGATGCCGCCCCCTGTGCAGATGGAAGTTACAAGTGCTACAAAATTTGCTTTGGGCGGACAAGAAGGATTGGGTACAAAATTACTGTCACAACCTGTTGCTGTGATATTGGCACTATCCCATATAAGCGTTCTGAACGTGTTAAGGGTTGCATCCATTCTTGCTTTTTGTCCAGCGGTAAACATATTTTTGCAAGCATCGTTTGAGTAATCACAGTAGTTGGCGATTTGGTCGTTTACATCAGGAAAATCATTGGTGCAGCTGTTTACTGATGGGCAACCAAAGTTTGGATTTGCTGCTGGGGGTGTATCACAGATATAGTCGCCATCTGAACAAGTGTCGGTTCCACAACCGTTGTTGAAAGTGTGATACAAGCCAAACCAGTGGCTTATCTCGTGAGTGGTTGTTCTGCCATTTGAACTTGTCGCAATGGCACCTATTCTTCCAAAATAATTATAACGCACCACAATTCCGTCTTCGTCAGGAGGGCCACCAGGGAAGGAGGCATAACCTGCAATTCCGCTACCGCCATTGATAGATTTAACTACATACATATTAAGATAACGGGTATTGTCCCAATAACTTATTTGTTTTAGTAAACTTCTTTGATAAGTAAGGTGATTGGTAAGTGTTGATTGAACCCTTACAATTCCGTTGGTGCAATACCCTGAAGGGTCAAGCTTTGCAAGACAAAATTCTATTTCAGTGTCCACACCGTTACCATCACCATTTGTACCTGATGCTTTTCTGAAATCTTCATTTAATACATCTATTTGGCTTTGAATTTGGACATCTGAAATATTTTCTACCCCGCCATTATGAATTACATGAACCACCACGGGAATAACTTTAATGATTTGGGTTGTGCGGGAAGCACTATTTTTCTCCCTTATTGCGTTTGAAATAATTTGTTCAGCGTTTTGTATGATCGTCTTGTTTTGCCGCTGGTATTGGTCAAAATAACAAGGTTCAAAGCCTGGTTGTGCAAGAAGCGTATAAGCTGATAAGTAGAAGAAGAGTGTTATTAAAATATTTTTCATAGGCATATTAATTGATAAGAGAGTAATATATTTAAATTCCCAAAAGCAGTGATACCTTCAATGCCAATTGGATTCAATTTAAATTTTGTGAAACGGTCATTTACACAAGCCTTATTGAGGTTGCTCATTGTATTTATAAGATTGCGTTTCATTTCTTTTTTAATGATTCAAGTTATTAAAACAAAAGCAGAAGATCTATTTCTACTGCTTTTGTTCATTCAATTAGTGTTTTATAAATTTTGAAACAGATTCCTTATTTGAGGAACTTACTTTTACAAAGTAAAATCCCCTTGCAAATTTTGAGATGTCCAAATTTGAAAGTGGTTCATTAGTTTTTAATTCAAGAATAACTTGTCCCAAATTATTTCTCAACTCCACTTTCTTTAGCACATTTTTTTCATCATTAAAATTGATCGTAAGTGAAGATTGGGCAGGGTTGGGGTAAATGGAAATTCCATTGTCAGTTTGAGAAATTGAATTGATTCCTGTTGTTGAACCTGAATACAATTTTATTTCTTCAGAATTTAAAACCTCACGATTATTTACCGAGGTACCGTAGTAAGAAACAGTTCCCACAAGATAACATTGATTAGCATTCCATGTTGATGGCAATGTGTCGGTATAATGCTTGGTGTAGGTTGTTCCAACCGTTGGCATGTTTGGAATTACATTAGCATCACCCCAAGGGGAAGCCCCAATCCAATCTCTCAATACATGATTGTGCCACCAATTAGTTAATGGACTTGCTCCTCCCTGAACACTTGAAGAGTAATTGGTTTGTGCATTTGAGCCTGAGGCAGGAATTGAATCTTCCACTATTGCCAGATTAATTGTCTTAATTGAATCAAGAGGCATGGAACTGAACACAACATTTACATCAACATCCATTACTCTTGTAGTAGAATTGTAATTCAAATTTGAAAAACTTACAGATACAATTGCAGGCATTGCAATTCGTACAGCAGTTTTAGCTGTCCAGTTACTTTGATTCATCCAAACATTTGCATTACCCGGAAATAAATAACGGTCTATTGTTCCATTAGGATAAAATGAAACAGCAAGGTCGTTGCTTAAAGTTGCACCATCTGTCACTTCCAAACCATCAGTAGTATGATTTTGTATAAAAATATAGTTTGAACCATAAGTTGATTTCAGGTTGTCAGATGTAACACTTCCCTGCGGACAAAAGCCACACCATGTAGCAGTATAATCTTCAAGCAAAACTTTTTTTATTTGTGCATGTGCCGAAACTGTAATCAGAAACAAACATGCTATGCTTAAAATATTTTTCATAGCATTTAGTTTTTAATTAGTTTAACTGATTGGGAACCGCCTGTAGTAATCACTTGCAGGAAATAAACTCCTGATGCAAGCTGTGATGCAGGAATATCCATTTGAAAATTATTTCCAGTTGTTTGAATTTTATTGTAAAATAAAATCTCTCCCAATGTATTAAACAATTGAAAGGCTATTGATGGTTCAGCACTGGTTCCACTTATCAACCATGAATCTGTAACTGGATTGGCTATGTTGGCCAATTGAATATTATTTTCAGTAACGATATTCACGCCTGTTGAAATTGGATTGACAATAAACTGTCCCATCATTCCATTATCTTCATGGCTTAAAATATGGCAGTGATACATGTAGGGTATTGTAACATCATTAAAATCTTCATAATTGGTGATTAATTGAATATTGCCACCCATAGGCGGAATAACAACCACATCTTTTCTACCTTGCATATTTGCAGGTGGAGTTGCACCATTTACCGATAGTACAAAAAAGTGATTTCCATGAATGTGAAATGGATGAGGCATCATAGATTGATTGGTGATAGTCCATTTTTCAATCGTATTTTGAGTGGTTGTGAAGTTGATTACATTCATGTCGTACTTAACATTGTTCATCAAAAAATTGGTCATGCTCATCATTGGACTTGCTGTTATAGCAATGGTTCGTGTAGCAGCACCTACCTGACTCCAAACTGTATTTGATGTTAATGTTGTTGGAATAGTTGTAACCGGTGTAGCTGTTTGTGCCACCACATTAAACTGTAATAAATTAAAATCAGTATTGTCTAAAGGACCCATTGCCATCATACCCATTTGGTCGGGTGGACCGCCCGGATATCCGGCAGGTAACTGTGTGCCATATTGTTTTAAATAATAAGTGCTACCAACCTGGCCGGAAAAGTCAACCAATATTTCTGCTCTTTCTCCTGAACCAAGTGTTAACTTAGTCATGGCAACAGGTGCATTCAACAAACCATCATCAGAAGTAATTTGGTGGAAAGTTCTTCCATCATTAATTCCAAAATCAAAGAAACGATGACTTGAAGCATTAAGCAATCTTAAGCGCACAACTTGTGCAGGAACATTCACTTGTGGACTTAGTACACCGTTTACTAAAACAGTATTATCTATTTCATCGTCCATAATAAACTGTTTGCTTGTACTATCAATACGAACAAATTTGGTGATTACAGGTATATCATCAATGCCATACGTTCTTGGTAGTGTCAATGCACTTTCAACTGAGTCTCTGACAATGATTAATCCTGACGCTCCCCTGATTACTTGCTCCATAGTTTTGCCATGCAAATGTGGATGATACCAATAAGTAGCTGCATTGTCCATAACCGTAAAGGACGGGCTCCATGTGTTGCCAGCCATGATTGGATTATGCGGGCTTCCATCATTCATAGGAGCAACATGCAATCCATGCCAATGAGTAGTTGTAGTGTCCATTAGCATGTTCATTACATTCATGGTAACATTCTGCCCTTTGTTCAGAATCATTGTAGGACCATACATTGCACCATTGTAAGCATTTGTTGCTGTATTAAATCCTGCATAAATTTGTACAGACGAATCAGCTAAGATGAGATTAAAGTTCGAGCCCGATAAGGTATCTGGTATCGGCAACCAGGTTTGTGCTTTGGAAATTGCAACTGCAAACATCAAAGCGATTATTAAATTTATTTTTTTCATTTTATTATTTTTATTGAAAATTGTTTTGAATTGATTTTTTTGAGTTGAAAAACTCATGTCACAAAAAAAAGTTAAATCAATCCGTCAATTTTTAACTGATGATAATAAATGTATAAGGGTGGGATCCCCGTTTTATGGGTAACATTTGAGTAATTATACCATGAACAGTTTTGTTTAAGTAAAAGCGATGAGTGACAAATAGAATTGGATGGGGCTTTATAAGTTTGCTTGATACACTTCTTAACTATTTTAATTACTGGTTTTATTTTTTGTACGATTAAGCTATTAACATTTTGTTCAACCCCTTGATAGCATGAAATACAAACAGTACCCGAAACAGTTTTTAGGTTATTTACAAATACACAAATTGGGCATTTAAAAGTTTGTTCTTTGAATAAAAAATAAGCAGCACAGGGCTTACATGCCAAAAGGGAAAAAAACAGAAATAAAAAGTGCATTACTCTTTTCCCTGTACAATTCATGTAAACTTCTAAAGCTTTCATTTAATTGAATACACGTAATTAAAGATTTTGCAAATCCATTTCGCATACTGGGCATTGACCAGGTGCGGTGTATGCAGTATCACTTTCACACTTCATTGGGCATTGATATTTAATGTTTGCACTGTCTGCAGCAATAGATAAAGGGGTGTTGGATATTTTTTTGGTATTCTGTTGACAAGATATTAATGCCATGCTTGCTAGAATTAAAAATATAAGGTGTTTTTTCATTGTTTGAGTATTTTTTGAATGTAATTATTGTTGTTCGATATGAATTGGATATAGTAAAGCCCAGCAGGATAATTTCCAATATCAAAAACGGAATGAAAATTGTCGAATGGCGAAGTGTAAATTTTTTCACCCATAGAATTGATTAGGGTGAATGAAAATTTTTCGTTAGAATTAGATATGAAGTAAAGCAAATTGGTTGCCGGATTAGGAAAGGCTTTAAAGCTTTTTGATAATTCTAATTCACTCAAACCTGTACTATTTGTATCGATAACCAGAAAACTGCCCATCATACCATCATCTTCGTGGTGGAGTAAGTGGCAGTGGTACATATATGGCGTAACATTGTCCGCAAAAGTTTCAAATTTCGTTATAAATTTGACACTATCATTAGGCATTACTAGCACCACATCCTTCCAACCAATCTCACTGGAGGAAGGAGGGATTCCACCTTTCTCAATAATACTGAATTGTATGTCGTGAATATGAAATGGATGGGCCACCAAGGTTTTGTTCACCAAGGTCCAAATTTCAATTGTATTTATATGGACAACCTCGTTGATGCTGTCCATATGAAAGGTTTTGTTGTTCAATCCAAATGGCCCTTCTGCACGATTTGGAGGGTCAATAGGAAGTAATCTTAAAGTATCAAAAATTATAGTACGATAATTTGTTGCCAACGCTGGGTCTTGCGGAGTGTAAGGTAAAAGACCAACAGGTAAGGTTAGGATGGGATTGACAGTTTGGCCTCCGATATTTATCTGTAAAAGATTGAAATCATTACCGTTTAGATAATTTGTTTGATAGTCATGAATAGTGTCAGCTCCAAAGCCTACTAGACTTGAACCATAGATTCCACTTTGTAGCTCTGAAGCAAAACTTTTAAAATAGATAGATTGTGATTGCATTCCGGTGAAATCTATAAGAATTTCCGCTCTCTCACCCGGGCTTATTAGTAATCTTGTCAAAGCTACTGATGAATCTTTTAATCCCCCATCAGTAGCTATTTGATAGAAAATTTGATTATTGCTCAAGCCAAAATTGAATGATCTTAAGCTACTAGCGTTTAACAATCTAAATCTAACTACTTGAGCAGGAGCATTAAAATATGGATATAATGTTCCGTTAACAAAAATCGAAGTGTCCAAATCTGTTGCAATTGCTATTTGGCCTAATTCATCAAAGGCTTTAGTTTGTATTATTAAAGGAATATCATCAATGCCATAATTTCTTGGCAAATTCAATACCGCTTCATTGCTATCTTTGACAATCAACATTCCAGCAATTCCTTTAGAAACTTGCGGGTCAGTTTGCCCAGCACCATGGGGGTGATACCAAAGAGTCGAAGCATTATTTCGTACTTTAAAAGAAGGGCTCCAAGTGGTATTTGGGTTTATCTCTTGATGTGGCCCTCCATCGTTCATTGCAGAAACATGCATACCATGCCAATGCATAGTTGTTTTCACAGGTAAATTATTGATTACATTTAAGGTAACACTATCTCCTTTGTTAACAATAATTGTTGGAGCTAAGAATGGGCCATTTATTCCAAATGTTGGTGTAAGGATTGTATCGTAGAAATTCATGCTTCCAGTTTGTACTTCCAGATTAATAACCGAACCAGTGTAAGAAGGTGGAATGTATAATGGATTTTGTGAAATAGCTTGGAGCCACAGAAAATTTAACAATAATATTTGATATAT
>JBDKJJ010000193.1:0-7107 GCA_039796635.1 Bacteroidota bacterium | reverse complement strand
AAGCGTATGTTATGAACTAATTGTAGTGCCTAATACGCCTGATGTAAATCCACATAATGATACCTTACACATTTGTTTTCCAATTATGAATGGTTATGACCCTAATGTAAAAACAGCTCAACTGAATGTAAATGATTCTACCATAAATTATACTATTCAATTTCAAAATACCGGCAATGATACTGCTATCAATATTATTGTAAGAGATACATTAAGCAATCAATTAGATGTAGCAAGTTTGCAGGTTACAAGTTATAGCCATCAGCCTGTTACACAAACATTTGGCAATAAAATAGTATTTAATTTTCCACAAATCAATTTAGTAGATAGCACTACCAACGAGCCTTTGAGTCATGGTTTTGTGAGTTTCAAAGTAAAAGTATTGCCTACAGTTACAACCAATTCTATAGTACCAAATCAAGCAGCTATATACTTCGATTTTAATCCAGCTATTTATACCAATACTACACAAACTGCGATTTGTTATCAGCCATCGTTTGCCACCATTAATGCCAACATTTGTCCTGTTCAATCTTATACATTCAACAATCATCAATTAACTACATCAGGAATTTATTTTGATACATTAGTAAATTATGTAGGCTGCGATTCTATCATACAATTAAACTTAAATGTCAACAATACCAAACGTGATATTTATAAAACTGTGTGCAATGGTAGTAGTTATTTTTTCAATAGTAAAAATAGAAATGCAAGTGGCATTTATAAAGATACGATAGCAATGGGCACTGGCTGCGATTCATTGATTACGCTGCATCTTACGGTATTACCAATAATTCGTAAAACAAAATTTACAACTATTTGCAGCAGCGATAGTATTTATTTTAACTCAAAATACAGAAATCAAAATGGCTTATACAAAGATACTTTGCAAAGTTATTTGGGCTGCGATTCATTTGCTACTTTAGTATTAACTGTTTTACCCGAAATCAGAACTACTTTATTCAAAACAAGTTGTAGTAATCTACCTGTTTATTTTAATAATCATTTGCTTAGTGGCACTGGCATTTATTACGATACACTTCAAAGCTATACAGGCTGCGATAGCTTTATCACCATGAATTTTACTTATCAATCATTTAGCCAAACTACGCTTACGCAAAGCATTTGCAGCAATCAATCTTATACTTTTAAAAATAAAACTCTTACCGCTTCAGGTACTTATATTGATACTTTACAAAATTATTTAGGTTGTGATAGTTTTGTGATTTTACATTTTACCATAAAACCAATCAGCCAAACTACGCTTACACAAAGCATTTGCAGCAATCAATCTTTTAGTTTTAATCATCATACATTAACACAAAGCGGAATTTATTATGACACATTGCAAAATTATTTAGGCTGTGATTCATTTATTACTTTATATTTTACCATTAAACCAATCAGTCAAACTACGCTTACACAAAGCATTTGCAGTAATCAAACTTTTAGTTTCAATCATCATAATCTAACTTCATCAGGAATTTATTATGATACACTTACCAATTATGTTGGCTGCGATAGTTTAGTGATTTTGAATTTTACGTATCATTTAATCAGCACTAAAATAATCAACCAAACTATATGTAATAATCAAACTTATTTATTCAAAAATCAGCATTTAAACAATACAGGAATTTTTTATGATACAATGCCCAATGCCAATGGTTGCGATAGTTTCATCACATTGCATTTATTAGTTTTACCAATAAGTTCATCAACAATTAGTCAAACATTATGCAGTGGTCAATCTTATTTATTCAATAATCATTTGTTAACAGTAGGTGGAACTTTTAAAGATACCCTAAATAATTATTTAGGCTGTGATTCAGTAATAACACTGCATTTAACAATTTTACCTGTTACATCATCATCTTTCAATCAAACTATATGTTTTGGGAATTCCATAATTTTTAATCAACAAGTTTGCAATCAATCAGGAAATTATTTTGATACTATCCCAAATTACCTAGGCTGTGATTCAGTAATATCAATGCATTTAACTGTGCTACCATTTAATCACACATTTGTTCAAGCATCATTTTGTCAAGGCGGCAGCTATACATTTAATGGTAACACATATACCACTAATGGAATTTATGATAATACATTAATTGCAGCAAATGGTTGTGACTCTGCAATCACATTGTTATTAGGAATAAAAACAGTTGACACATCAGTAATTATTACTAATCATTCATTAATAGCTACAGCAACAAATAGTTTTTTTCAATGGATTGATTGCTCAACTCATCAAAATATTGCAGGTGCAAACGATAGTATTTTTTATCCAAAATCGGCAGGTAATTATGCTGTAGTTGTTCAATCAAAACAAAATTTATGTACTGATACTTCAGCATGTTTTTATTTTGGTAATGTAGGAATGGAGCAGGTTTCATCAAGCCATTGGCAGTTGGTGGTTTATCCGAATCCTGTGAACAATCAGTTAACAGTAAGCAGTAAGCAGTATTCAGTGAATACAATTGAAATTAAAGATGTACTTGGTAGAACTTGTATTTCAATCATAAATCATACATCTGAAATCATACATGTTGAGCATTTGCCTTCTGGGGTTTATTTCATAAAAGCAACAGATAATAAAGGCAATACATTAACGGCTAAATTTGTGAAAGAGTAGTTTTTTATTAATTAATAAATTTGAATTTGTATCATTGCAGCCCTAAAAAATGTCGGTAATTACATCTTATATAGCACCATTATTGCAACAACACAATTGCGTTGTAATACCTGAATTAGGTGCATTTGTAACACAAACCGAATCAGCTAAAGTTTCAATAATTGATAAAAATATTACGCCGCCACATAAAATTATTTCGTTTGATATAAGCAGAACTGACGATAAAGATATTTTAGCAAATCATATTGCAAGTATTGAAAACAAATCAATTGATATTGTAAAAACACAGCTCAAACAACAAATTGCTATTTGGAAAACCAAACTTCAATTGGGTGAAACTATTGAATTTGAGAATGTTGGCTCACTCAAACTTGATTTAGAAAGAAACATTCGATTTAAATCAATTGGCAATTTTTTGAATAGCAACGAATTTTTTGGCTTATCAAATATTGATATAAAACCTGTTGTGAGGCATGAACAAAAAGAAGAAATTATTAAGCAAATTGTAAGAGAAGATGATAAAGGATTGCATGTTGAAGGATACAGAAATAGCTTTGTAAAAAAGAAATCAAACACAATCAGAAATTGGTGGATTGCAGCAGCAGCAATAGTTGTAATCACTATTGCAGGTATAGGCAGTATGTTTTGTTATGAAGATAAATTTTGCACCATGAATGCAGCAAGTGTTATTACATTTGAATGGTTGACTGATTTGTTTTCCACTAAAAAACATAGTGAAAATTTAACCCCAAAATCGCATTCACTACATCCGCAAAAAATAGCTTTACAAAAACCTTACTATTGTTATTTAGAAAATCCATCAACCCCCTATTATTTAATTACTGATGTTCAATTAGATTTTCAAACAGCGGAAAAACGAAAACTAAAACTTTGGAAAAAAGGATTTGATGCAAGGTTAATAAAAGAAGATAGCACCTATCAAATTGGTGTTTTTTGTTTTGCTAAAACTGATGAAGTTCAAAACTTTCAAGCCAATTTAGATTCAATTTTACACCGCAAAACCGAGTTGCGAAAAGCAACTATTTAAGCTCTAATTATTTTCCATTCAGTTGTTGAAATATCAATAATTGCTGAAGCTACACTTTCATTTTTATCATCTTGTTTATAATTCACCACATAATCAACATCAAGTTTTATTGATGGATTAATAGCTCTGAAATTTGTTGGCGAAGCCTCACCTGAAACATTTGCCGAAGTGGAAAGCAATGGGTTGTTAATCGTTTTTAATAAAGTGTTACAAAAATCATCATTCGGAATTCTTACTGCAATTGTATTTTCAGCCGAACACACAGGAAATTTCAAAATACCATTTGATTTAAAAATAAATGTAGTTGGCTTTTTAATTTTACTTTTTAAGTCAAAATAAATTGATGGAATATCGTTTACATATTGCCTCAACATCTCTTCATTCTGCATCAATACAATGCAGCTTTTATTTGTAGGACGATTTTTAATTTCAAATACTTTTTCAACCGCTACAATATTTAATGCATCACAACCCAAGCCCCATATAGTATCAGTAGGATAAAGAATTGTTTTTCCATTTTCAATCATGCTCTTAATAAGTTCTATTTCAGAATTAAAATTCATTATTATTTGAAATTTAAATTCAAAAATAGCTAATAATTGATGTTTAAAAATGATAAGTTTGCAACTCAATAATTAAAAAAAATTAAATCTTCAATTATGAATGGTTCCATCTTAAACACAGTTGGTAATACACCACTTGTGAAATTGCAAAAAATAAATCCTTATAAAAACGTTGAGATTTGGGTAAAACTTGAGTTCATGAATCCAAGTGGAAGTATTAAAGACAGAATTGTAAAATACATTATTGAAGATGCTGAAAAAAATGGTTTATTAAAACCAGGCGGAACAATTGTAGAAAATACAAGCGGCAATACAGGCGCTGCCGCAGCCATGATGGGGGCTATTAAAGGTTATAAAGTTATTTTAACAATGCCTGATAAAGTAAGTATTGAAAAACAAAATGCTTTAAAAGCATTTGGTGCACAAGTGGTTGTTACACCAACTTCGGCTGCACCTGATTCACCTGACCATTATGTGAATACAGCTATCAGAATTGCGAATGAAACGCCAAATAGTTTCCGAATCAATCAATATGATAATCCAAAAAATCCTTTAGCACAGTACCTTTCAACTGGCCCTGAAATTTGGGAACAAACCAACGGAAAAGTTACGCACTTTGTAGCAAGTGGTTCTACAGGCGGAACTATAAGTGGCATCAGTAAATATTTGAAAGAAAAAAATCCAAAAGTTTTTTCTTTTATGGCTGATCCATTTGGTTCAATTTATTATGATTACTTCAAAACAGGAGAAATACGACATGATGGAAGTTGCAGCTACCAAGTTGAAGGTGTAGGTGAAGACCACATCAATCAAGCAATGGATTTTAAAATGGTGGATGATATGATTCAATTCAATGATGATAATGCATTTACAACTGCTAGATTATTAGCAAGAGAAGAAGGCATTATCGGCGGAGGCACAGGCGGAGCAAATGTTTGGGCAGCTTTACAATTAGCTTCAAGATTAACAGAGCCAGCAGTTATTGTAACTGTTATACCTGATAACGGTGCTAAATATTTAAGTAAATTTTATAACGATGAATGGATGAAGGCCAACAATTATAAATTGTAATTCATCACTGAAACAAACAAAAAAAAAGCGAACTAAAAATGAATATGCCCCAAAAAGTTAGACACTAATTGGGGCATTTTTTATGGAAAGAAAAGTAAAATATAGCCACAATGAAAAAACTCGATAACAAAGTGTAGTAAGGGGGCTCTTCGTTTTTTCTTGCAATATATGACGCAAAAATATTCAATATTGAAACTATAGAAGTTAAAATCATATTTATCGCAATAGATATTGAGATTGATTTTATTCTCAACATCATCACCTTCAAGGTACAGTAGCCAAACATTGCCAATGTATTTTCCGGAAAAATTAAGAAATTATACCGATTACGTTTTCAATATAGTCCATCCCAAAGAAATCGGGACGTTTCACTCATTTGTACTATTTTCAAACTGTATCTGCATTTACCACTTCACAACTCCAAAATTGTTAGGACTATTTTGTTGTTGGAATTGGTATTATTAACCGCTACATCTAATTCTATATTTTTTTTCTACTGCTTCATATTAGGATGTTTAAACCAAAAAGATTCCTCTTTTTCCTGTTTCGGATTCTGGGTTTATTTCAAAATCCTTGCATTCATTGGGTAGTAATTATTGATTCGATTAGGCAACACCTTTGCCCATCCTAAGTTTTGTTGTTGATATTGCATCAATGTCCAACCACTTTTAAAGTCCTTCTCTGAAGGAGAAGGATTTAGGATGAGGCTATCTCCTTCTCCTTTGGATAAGGCTGGGGTGAGGTTGTCTTTCTTCAAATATTGAATGGCTTGTTCGTAGGTTAATTCTACTATTTGAATTTCGTCATTCAACAAAAAACTCAAAGCTAATTCATGATCAGGAATTAAATCTTTAGGTGTTAATTGCCCAATGTTAACGCCACTTTTGATGACATGTAATTGTGATGCAATGAATTCAAAATCATCTGCCAAAATTTTTGGTTGAGCAATTACAAATTCTTGCTTCTGCTGAAATTCAAGTGCGTCAATATTTTTAAGCCATTTATTTAAGATTGATTTGTTGAGCGAAATATTTTTTGGTTTAGATTTTTTGAATTTTGGTGGTTCAAAATTTTCATTCTTCTTTCGCATTATCGTGCAGAAAAATCCTTCGCCTTGCAGTAAATGCGGATAAAATCTGAACCCTTGTGCTTGATGTTTTTTTGATTTTGTGGAAACAATATTCCATTCCGAAGGAAATTCAATAGCCATATTTTCCATTTCAAATTCATCCATCAGCCAATCAGCCATTGCTTCATTCTCAATTTCTGAAAAACTGCAAGTGCTGTAAATCAAAATTCCATTTGGTTTCAAACATTTCCATACATCCGCCAAAATCCTATGCTGACGCTGACTGCAAAGATTCACCACATTTTCATTCCACTCATTTAAGTAATCAGGTTCTTTCCTAAATAAACCGCTTCCGCTACATGGTGCATCAATCACCAACACATCAAAATAGTTTTCTAATCGCTCAAAATGTTTGGGGTCGTTGTTCGTAACAATCACATTTTCATTTCCCCATTTTGAAATATTTTCTTTTAAAATTGTTGCTCTGGTTTTAATCACTTCGTTAGAAACTAACAATGATTTTTCATTTAACAACGATGCAATCAAAGTTGACTTACCACCCGGAGCGGCACATAAATCAAGCACTTTGAGCTGTTGATTCAAATCAACAGTTTGTTTTAATGCAAATTCTAAAAACATACTGCTGGCTTCTTGCACATAATAACAACCTGCATGAAACAATGGATCATAAGTAAATGACGGGCGTTTTTCTAAA
>JBDKJJ010000192.1:0-4875 GCA_039796635.1 Bacteroidota bacterium | reverse complement strand
TAGTGTTGACTTATACAGGAAATGCAGCATCAATAATTGGTGCAACTGCACTTTGGACATTACCAATAGGTGCTACAATTGTTAGTGGCAGTTTAAATTCATTTGGAACTATTAAAGCAATATTAGCAAAAGGAATGAATCAAATAAGTTTAACGGTTACAAATTCTATTTGTACTTCAACAACTAATGATTCAGTTAGAATTTATCAAATTCCTACAAGTATTTTTTCTTTCAATAATAATCCAACTTGTGAAAATCAAGCTAGTACTGTTACTTATAATGGCAATGCCACTTCATCAGCTAATTATAATTGGATATTTACAAATGGAGTTGCTACACCTGGTGGAACTACGGCTAATCAAAGTGTTACATGGTCAACAGCTAATAATTCAAATTTGGTTTCATTAGTAGTTTCTGAAAATGGCTGTACTTCAACTTTAACATCGCAAAATGTTTCAGTACTTCAAATGCCAACAGTAAGTATTACTAAAAATAATCCAACTTGCGCTGGCGATACTCTAATTTTAAATTATTCAGGAAATGGGCAATCAATAGCTGGAGCAACTCCATTATGGACATTTACAAATAATCCAACAATTGTTAGCGGAAATGTTAATGCATTCGGAACAATTAAATTAATTCCTAAGTCAGGTAAAACAGTAGTAACGATGAGTGTTGCCAATGGAATTTGCACTACACAAGCTAAAGATTCAGTTACTATTACTCCAATTCCTACTGCTTCATTCTCATTCTCAAATGCAACAGTTTGTGCAAACAGTAATTTGGTATTTACTTACAATGGAACTGCACCAACTTCAGCAACTTACAATTGGAATTTCAATGGCGGTAATGCCACACCTGGAGGCACAGTAAAAGGCCCTCAAACAGTGAATTGGTCAACGGCAGGAACCAAAACAGTTTCACTTCAAGTGGTAAACAATGGTTGTAGTTCAAATGTTGGAAATGCCACAATAACAGTAGTTGCTATTCCTACTACTTCATTTACCATTAATCCAACTCAAGTATGTTCGGGAGCCACTGCTGTGATTACTTATACCGGTAGCAACTTAGCAACCGCTTACAATTGGTCAGCTACAGGCACACATACCCCATCTGTGTTATCAGGCAAAGGTCCTCATAATGTAAAATGGACAAATACAACATCGGCAATTAAAACAGAAATGGTAATTTTAAAAGTTACACAAAGTGGTTGTACATCATATCCTGATACAAATTATGTTTCAGTTGTGCCATTGCCAATTGCAGCATTTACAACTAATAGCCCTATTTGCCCTACAGATACATTGCATGTAAACTTTACAGGAAGTAATATTTTACCAGTTGCAAATTTCACTTGGTCATTTGTTGGCAACAATGGTTCGATAGGAAGTGGTGTTGGTCCTTATGCCATCAATTATTCAAATTCAGGTAAATATGAAATAACACTTTCTATCACTCAAAATAATTGTACAAGCAATTTGCTCTCTGATTCAATTACAGTATTGCCACAACCATTTGTTCATATCTACCAAGATACAACAATTTGTGTAGGCAATTCCGTTACTTTGAATGCTACTGGCGCAAATACTTATGTTTGGGATAATGGATTGGGAACTAATGCTTCAATAATGGTTTCGCCAATTACCACCACTACTTATCATGTTGTTGGCTCAAATGGTTCATGTACAGCATCTGATGATGCAACTGTTGTTGTTGCCAATTATCCTGTTGCTTACGCTGGAAGAGATACAATGATTCCTGTAAATGGAAATATTGAATTAGGCACTACATCAACTGTTGGATATGCTTACAGTTGGTCACCAAGTGCTACGTTGAATAATGCAAGTTTATCAAACCCAATAGCACAACCTTTAGATTCTACCATGTATATTGTTGCAGTGAGCAATGCCTCGGGTTGTATTGCTTTAGATAGTGTTATTATTTTGGTAGGAAGATGCTACAACCCTGCTATTGCCAATACTTTCACACCAAATGATGATGGCGAAAATGATAACTTCAGAATATTAAATACGCATAAATTAAAATCAGTTGAGAAGTTTGAAATATTTAATCGTTGGGGTGAAAAAATATTTAGCAGCAATGATATTCATAATACAACATGGGATGGAACATACCATGGTGTAATGCAAGAAATCGGAACTTATGTTTATATCATTCAAGCCACTTGTTTAAATGATGAAAAAATTAGCTTAAAAGGCACTATTGAATTAATTCGATAATTGAAAATTAAATCAAAAAATATAATTGCCTTTGTTCTGCTGTTGTTGTTTTTAATACCAACGGCAGAACAAGTGCATCATGCCTTTACACATTCAACTGATGAACATTGTACATCGCAAAATGAAAAGCATTTTCATGAACAGGAACATCATTGTTCGTTTTGTGATTTTAATATAGTAGATTCCTACTCCTCTCCTTCTTGTAACTCCAACATTTTAGTTTACTTTACTTCGGTAGAACAAACCATTTTTGTTTTATCACAGTTTGCCGATTTAATATCCTTTACTCAAAAAGTTAGAGGCCCACCCTTCGCTTTATTCATATAGTTTTTTTAATCTCATTTTCATGATATTCTATCATCATGAAATCAATTATTAATTTAAAAAAAATCAATCATGATAAAGCAATTTTATGCATTTGTTATATGCATTATTTTAAGTCATTATGCAATGGCTGATAACAAAATAATTCTATCAGGAAAAATCATAAATAAAGAAAACAAACAGGCCATCAATAAAGCCACAATTTATTTTCCTGATTTAAAAACAGGAATAAGCACCAATCAAGATGGCATGTATTCAATTGGTAATTTACCTAAAACAAAATTATTGATTCAAATAAGCTCTATTGGTTTTCAGAATCATCTTGAAACTATTGACATCAGCCAATCTCAAGAACTAAATATCGAATTAGAGCCATCAGTAAAAGAGATTACCGAAGTAGTAATTACAGGTTTATCACAATCAACAGAACGAAATAGAACTTCAATTCCTATTTCAATTGTATCACATATTTCACTGCTTCAAAATACATCTACAAACATTATTGATGCTTTAGCAAAACAACCAGGTATTTCGCAAATCACAACAGGAAGCGGCATTTCAAAACCTGTAATCAGAGGATTAGGATTTAACCGAGTGGTAGTAGTAAATGATGGAGTTAAACAAGAAGGACAGCAATGGGGCGATGAACACGGAATTGAAATAGATGAATTTTCAGTTAATAAAGTTGAAATTATTAAAGGCCCTGCCAGCTTGAGTTATGGCTCAGATGCAATGGCTGGTGTTATTAATATGATTTCATTTCCTACCATGCATGTTGGAGAAATAAAAGGAACTATTTTAACTAATTACCAAACCAATAATGGATTAATTGCTTATTCAGCTAACCTTTCAGGAAATTCTAAAAACATAGTTTGGAGTGCAAGAGTAAGTCAAAAAAATGCTCACTCTTATCAAAACAAATTAGATGGCAAAGTTTTGAATTCTAGTTTTTCAGAGCATACAATCAGTGGATTAATTGGTATTCATAAAAACTGGGGATTTTCGCATTTAAACTTTAGTGCCTTTCAGTTAATGCCAGGAATTATTGAAGGCGAAAGAGATAGTGCAACAGGTAAATTTACAACTTTTAAAAAAACAAATGACTCTTCAACTCAATCCATCATAGTATCTTCAAAAGAACTAAACAATTATCAATTATTAATCCCATATCAAAAGGTAAATCATTATAAAATGGTTCTAAGTAACAACATTTATATCAAAGGAAAATCGCTGAAAACAAATGTAGGTTTTCAGCAAAATCATCGCAAAGAATATGGTGATATACTATTGCCAAAAGATTATCAATTGTATTTTTTAATGAAGACTATAAGCTATGATGTAAAATATAATTTGATTGAAAAAAATAAAACTTCAATAACAATCGGGGTGAATGGCATGTTTCAAAATTCAAAAAACAAAGGTTCCGAATTTTTAATTCCAGAGTATAATTTGTTTGATATAGGCATATTTACCATTGCTAAAAAACAATTAGGAAGATTTGATATAAACGGAGGAATTAGATATGATACAAGAAAATTAAATGTAAATGAATTATGGCTTAATGCAAACGATGAAATTAGTACTTCATTAGCAACCAATATCAATCAGAAATTCAAAGCATTAAACAATCAATTTAATGGCATTTCAGGTAGTTTGGGTACGGCATTTAAAATATCAAATCATTCATTTACTAAATTAAATATTTCAAAAGGATTTAGAGCACCTAACATTGCCGAAATTTCATCTAATGGAAAACATGAAGGCACACTTAGATACGAAATTGGGAACAACAATTTAAAGTCAGAAAGCAGTTTACAAACTGATTTTATTTTTGGAATTAATACAAAGCATGTAACTGCCGAACTCAGCATTTTTGATAATTACATTAATCATTTTATTTACTTGCAAAAGTTAAATTCTGAAAATGGCAAGGATAGTATAAATGACAATGTAAGCACTTTTAAATTCAATCAAACAAAAGCAAATTTGTATGGTGGCGAAGTTTCTATTGACATACACCCACATCCTTTTGATTGGTTGCATTTTGAAAATTCAATTTCTTTTGTAAGAGCCAAGCAAATAAATCAGCCTGATTCATTATCAAATTTACCTTTTATACCAGCTCCACGTTTGCAATCTGAAATAAAATTTGAGAAAAAGAAACTAAACAATCATTTAGTTAATACCTATTTCAAATTTGAATTGGAATATAATTTCAAGCAAAATAATATTTTATCAGCATTTAATACAGAAACAAAAACTAATGACTACACCCTGCTTAACACCTCAATCGGTGGCGATTTTCAACAAA
>JBDKJJ010000191.1:0-4090 GCA_039796635.1 Bacteroidota bacterium | reverse complement strand
TATTCAAGCAATTTATTATTTGGCTATTACAAATATATTATTGATTGGAATTTAAGTTTATCAGAAGATTCATTAAGTAAAATTTATTTTTCATCACAATTTTTCATCACTTGTTTTATATCATTGCTATCAATAAGTATCTGGTTTATCAGCAATGCAGTTCAATATTTTAGCCTTCGTGAAATTCATACAGCAATTGATTTAGAAAAACGTGTAAATGAAATTGGAGCTTCAAAATGAAATTAATTATCAACCACAAAATATTGTTTTATAAAATATTAGTAACAGCATTATTGTTGTTGATGATATCATTATTATTTGCTGCTGATGAAAAAAAATTGAACCATGATAAATGGGAAAAACTGACTAAAGATTTAAGCTATCAAGATGATATACGGAAAGTTCAAAAGGAAAAACATCAACGAAGCAAAACTGAGAATGATAATAGTACACCAAAAATCCATTATCCTTCATTTAATATTGGCGGCATGGCTCAAATAATTTTGATATTGATTGTTGTTGTGTTGCTTGGTTATATAATTAGTAGATTTATTACAAAAGGAATTACAATAAATCAATCAGTTGAATCATTACAAATTGATGTAGAGAATGCCGAAGAAAAATTGCTTGAAACAGATGTAGATTATTTGTTGAATAAAGCCAAAAGTGCTAAAGATTGGCGGCTTGCTTTAAGGATGTATTATTTAAAAACTTTGAAAACATTGCATGAACAAGGCTACATAGCTTGGCAAATTCAAAAAACAAATTATGAGTATAACATTGAGTTGAAAAATTGGAATCATTTATCTGATTGGAAAAATATTACACTACATTATGAAAGAAGTTGGTATGGTGAAAAACAAATTAATGAAACCGATTTTATTCAACATGAAAATAAATTGTTAGTGCTAATTCAAGATATTAAAACTCAATCAATCAACAACTTAAACTGATGCAAAAAAGTAACATAAATGCTTTATTGGTTTTTGGTGGATTGGTCATTTTTGCCTATCTAATTTGGCTATTTTATTACAACGTATCACCATCGTATAATTGGGATGAAAACTATAAGAAGGATAGTAATGAACCATATGGGTTGAGTGTGTTTCATGAGCTATTAAAGGAAAGTAGAGGGGATAAGGATTTTGTATTGATGGATACAAGTTTACATGAATTGAAACAACTTGTAAAAAGTAAATCAACCAATATGAATTATGTATTGGCAGGCAATTCAGCACAAGGCTTTGATGATAGTAGTGCAACGTTGCTAAAGCAATTTATTGAAAATAGCAATAATGCATTTTTGATTTTGAAATCAATACCTAATTCATTAAATGATAAATTCAAAATAGGAAAATTCAGAACGAGTTATTGGGTTGAAAATGTTACGCCTGAGAGGGATACATCTTATTATGATTCAATCGGAAATAAAATTGAAACTACCATTGCTCAGGTTACAGGTATTGATACATCTTATAATTGTGCATTTCGGCCTGATTTAAAAGATACTATTCAAGATTCATTTGTGATTGTAAATAAGGATACTTTACAACGGTTTGAAATACATAAAGAATATTATTTTTCAAATTTCAACTATTCGGTTAATGCTCATGAAGCTCAATTAAATTATGCATCAGTTGATTTAAAAGAGATGAAAAATTGGAGTTATGATTATTTTTCGAACAATAATTTTATTGAATACCAATGGAATTATTTTGAAACTGCAAATTTTACTGATTCCTTAAAATATGATTCATTGGGCGTTTTGAATGATAGATATTGCAATTTTATAAGATTAAAAGTAGGTAAAGGATATTTATATCTGCAATCAATTCCAATGGCATTCACAAATTATCAGTTAACTGAAGAGCGTAAATTTGATTACTTAAATAAATTTTGTAGTTATTTCAATACAGGAAAAATTATTTGGGATGAATCAAGTTTACATGAAAAGAAAACTAATCATCAAAACAATACCCCACACTCAACTCCATTACAATATATTTTTTCAAATAAAAGCTTGAAATGGGCTTGGTACACAGCACTAATTGGCGTTTTGTTATATTTAATTTTTCATATCAAACGTCAATTGCCTGCCATTTCAATACGTTTACCTAAGCAAAATACTTCGTTAGAATATGTAAAGAATATTAGTTTTTTATATTTCAGTAAAAAATCCCATCAGAATATTGCTTTAAAAAAATGGAAATTATTCTCTTCGTTTTTATTTCAACGGTATGGCGAAATGCTTGATAATATGGACGATTCGTGGATTGAAAGATTATCACAAAAATCAGGAGTTGATAAAAATGCAATCGCTCAATTAGTTGCAACATCAAATAAAAATTTTTTGGTAGCAAGTTATGATGCTAAAGATTTAATTGAATTTCATCAACATTTACAATACTTCTACAATAATTGTAAATAGTATTTTCTCTCTAAAATACAAAATTCCTCCCCGTTTTAGAATACTATACAATGTTTCCACCTCTCATTTACGTGATATAACGTATGTTATAGCTTTTGGATTATGATTTGCTTTGTACCATACAAATTTTATTAATCCAAAAACAATTAGTCATGAAACTTACACACTTAATCTTAGTGGCAGCAATGTTCGCAGGAACAAAGTCATTTGCCCAAGTAGGTATTGGTACAACATCGCCTGTTTCTACTTTAGATGTAAGAGGGTCTGCCTCATTCAATACTAGAAGTGTTACAAGCACTACAACTTTAACAAGTACTGATCATACATTGATTTATTCTGGTACTGCCATCGCAACTCTAACTTTACCTTCAGCAGCAACTTGTGCTGGTAGAGAAATTTGGGTTAAGAATAGTAGTGCTTATGTAGTTACAATGGCAACTACATCATCGCAAACTATTGATGGAAATTCAACTTGGAGTATTCCAAGCCAATATGAAACAGTGTTGTTTATGAGTAATGGTACTAATTGGATTGTAAAACAACAAGCTACGCCTTCAAATGGTAACCCCGATTGGAAACAGGGTGGTAACTCTCAAACAGCAACAAAAAATTTAGGAACAACAGGTGCTTATGATTTACCAATCATCACTAATAATACTGAAAGAATGAGAATTCTATCAACAGGAAATGTGGGTATTGCTACCACAACACCGGGTTCGGAATTAGATGTAAAAGGCACGGTAAGATTATCTGGTTCAACATCAGGATATGTTGGCTTGAAAGGTGCGGCAGCAGCAGGTTCTACTACTTATACATTACCAAGCGCTGATGGAACAAATGGTCAGATATTATCTACTAATGGTAGCGGTACTTTAAGTTGGACAAGTACAGCAGGCCCAACAGGAGCAACAGGAGCTACGGGTGCAACAGGTCCAACAGGAGCTACGGGTGCAACAGGTGCTACTGGTCCTACAGGTGCAACAGGAGCAACTGGTGCAACTGGCGCAACTGGTGCAGGTTATTATGCAACTTCTACTACTTCCAATTCTATCGCTGTGGCAAGTAAAACATTTACTACACAAAGCGGTTTGGCTTATGCCGCTAATATGAGAGTGAGAGTGGCTAATACTTCTTCTAACTATATGGAAGGTGTTGTTACTTCATACTCAGGTACTTCATTAGTAGTTAGTGTTGATAGAGTGGTAGGAAGCGGTACTTACGCTTCTTGGACGATTGGACTTGCTGGTGATGTGGGTGCAACTGGAGCTACAGGTGCAACTGGCGCAACTGGTTCAACTGGCGCAACAGGTGCAACTGGCGCAACTGGTGCAGGTTATTATGCAACTTCTACTACTTCCAATGCTATTGCTGTAGCAAGTAAAACATTTACTACACAAAGCGGTTTGGCTTATGCAGCTAACATGAGAGTGAGAGTGGCTAATACTTCATCTAACTATATGGAAGGTGTTGTTACTTCTTATTCAGGTACTTCTTTTGTGGTTAGTGTTGATAGAGTGGTAGGTAGTGGCACTTACGCTTCTTGGACGATTGGACTTGCAGGTGATGTAGGAGCAACAGGCGCAACGGGTGCAACAGGTGCTACTGGGGCAGCAGGAACGCCAAACACAGCTAATAATGGATTAACGATTACAAGCTCAAATA
>JBDKJJ010000190.1:0-8245 GCA_039796635.1 Bacteroidota bacterium | reverse complement strand
ATTTGAAATATTTAATTTCAATCCCCCTAACCCCCTTTCCAAGGGGGTATTGCCGCCCACTAACTGACCCACTACATTCGTTATACCAATTCCAACAACAAAATAGTCCTAACAATTTTGGAGTTGTGAAGTGGTAAATGCCGATACAGTTTAAAAATAGTACAATTGAGTCAAACGTCCCGATTTCTTAGGGATGGACTATATTGAAAACATAATCGGTATTATACTCATATTCTATCTAAAATAATTAAAATAAAAAAGGCGAAGTTGTTTTCAACTTCGCCTTTCTAGTATTTTATAATAAATTATTGAGCAGGAATTACATCAACTCTTCTATTCAATTCATCATTTGGTGATTTAAGCATGTGCTTACCATTTGATTTAATATTCAATCTATCAGCAGGAACTGAGAAACGCATAATTAAAATATCAGCAACAGCCTTAGCACGACGCATACCCAATTTTTCGTTGTAATCTTCATTATGATGCTTATCAGTATTACCAATGATATCAACTTTCATAGTTGGATTAGCATGTAATTGCATAGCACAACGTTGTAAGTCAACCATATATTCTTTCTTCACAATTGCTTTGTCATTTTCAAAATACACAGTAGGTAAATTGAATTCGCCACCCCAATGAGCATTTTCTTGTTTAGGGCAAACGCCATGAGCGTCAACCTTGCAACCAGCAGGTGAATTAACTTCCCAATCAGTATTATCAGCTACGCCATCGCCATCAGTATCAGGAATTTGAGCCACACCATTGGCATCAACTGGATAACCAGCCGGAGATAATCTTTCTCTATCTTTACAATCAACTACGCCATCGCCATCAGTATCTAAAGCTCTACCGCTACCATCAACACGGCAACCAGCAGGAGTATTAGCTTCCTTATCTAATAAATCAGCAACACCATCACCATCAGCATCAGCTAAAATTTCAGCCGCCGTAGGAACTTTAACATCAGCTCTGTCAGTTAAAGGGTTTGACCATTCAATATTTTCAGCTAATGGATTTGACCCAACAAAATTATAGGTAATAGCAACACTTGCAAAACCATACTTATCATTGTTGCCTTGACGTAACCAAACACCAGTTTGATTTGAAACCAATGCGTCTAATTTGTCAGATAAAACATTATTTAATCTATACTCTAAACCTAAATTGATTTTGTTATTCAATTTGTATTTCATACCTAAACCAACAGGTACTACAGCTTCGTAAGTTTTACCAGTGATACCAGCTAAATACTTTTTGTAGGTTGAGTCAGTTTTTAAAGAATAGATTTTAGTATCAAACTTCATTAAGCCTAATCCAATATATGAGTAAACAGCAAATCTTCTTTTAGCTAAATTTCCTTTACGAGCATTAAATAAAGTAGCTCCTAAATTATTCAAATCAAAATACATACTTGTAGAAGCTTGCCAAAAATTTGTTTTGAAGTAAATAGCCTCTTTGAAAGTAGGCGTTCCCCACAAAGCCATTGAAATATTCTTAAAATACATTTCTTGTTCAGATTTTCCTGCATAATTAGATGGAACTTTTCTTGCATCACCTAATATTGAGCCAAAAGCAAAATCACTTTGTAACCCCACAACAGACGAAAACATTTTACGAACACCTACGTTCATACCGAAACGATATTCATTTTTGTTTTTTACTGGATGCATATACTGATACTGATTCAAATCAGTATAGGGCATTGTTGCTCCTAAATTTCCGTACAATGACCAACCTTTATAAAGGTCAGAACCGCCTGCATTTGTAGCTGGCTTAGTTTGAGCATTTGCTCCTACACATATAATTGTTACAATGGCAACAATCAATAAACTAATTCTTTTCATATTATATATTTTGAGTATATTATTTAATTTTATAAATTTATTCAGCTAATAAAATATCAACTCTACGATTAGGGCGATGCTGATTAGATATTGGATGCATTTTACCATTACTTTCAACCACCTTAATTCTTGAAGCTTCAATTTTAAAGTTCTTGCGCAAATAGTTAGCTACAGCGTCGGCACGTTTACGACCTAAATCGTTATTGATTTCATCATTTCCACGAGTATCACAATTACCATAAATATTAATTTTAATATCTTGGTACTTTATTAAGCTACGAGCTGCATCAGCCAACAAATCATTATATTGCGGACGAATATATGATGAATTCAAATCAAAATAAATTGAAGGGAATATGAACAATGGCTTATCTTCAGAAGTTGATGTAGCAACGGCTTCTCTTGAACCAATAGTTACGCCTCTGAAATTCACTAAAGCATTAGCCTTTGTGTTAGGTTCTAAATCTTTCACATCAGCTACACCATCATTATCAGCATCGGCAGCAATACCATTTTCGTTAACTGTTGCGCCTTTAGGTGAAAAAGGTTCATCATCTTTATAATCAGCTACACCATCAGCATCTACATCTAACGCTTGACCAGCACCATCAACTTTAACACCAGCTGGAGTATTAGTTTCTTTATCAAATGCATCGCTAACACCATCTTTATCACTATCGTTTAACAATGAACGTAATTTACCCATTTCAGCATCTACATTTTTCAAAATAGCAGCTTGAGGATCATTCCACTCAATATTGTTATTGGTAATTTTATTACCGCCTAATTTAAAACCAACTTTAATTCCAAGATAAGCATATTTATCGTAAGCATAACCTTGATAACGGCTTGATGCCAAGGCAGTTTTGCCTGCATTACCAACAGTTTGAATGGTGGCATAATAATTTTTATCGTAAGTTCTTACAGCTTGATCAGTAACAGCATCTAATTTATCAGTAGCTGTAAATCTAAAAGAAGCTTCTAATCCTAAATCAATACATTTTGAAACATTATATTTTACTCCTAAAGCAGTAGGGAACATTAAATCAGATGTATTAAATAATCCTTTTTTATTGCTCATCATTCCATGCATATAAAAAGTTTCTTTATCAATAATTTTTTGTTCAGAACTAACTAATGCGTACACTTTTGAATAATAAGTTACCATACCAATACCAGCATATCCGTATAATCCTAATCTACGTGGTTTTGAATTTTTGCTATTAGCTTCTTTTGTGAACCAAGCTAAGTTAGTAAAATTGATATATAAACTTACAGATGCATCAGCTAAAGTTGTTTTGGAATAAATTTGACGGCTAAAGCCCAAACGTTGATACAAAGCATAATCTTCAGTAGCATAACCTTTTCCTATTAAATTACGATTGGATATAACTCCTTGCATTTTGCCATGGTTTGCATCAGCATATAATCCTATTACATGCGAAAACATATGTAACCCATTTACACCTATGAAAGGTTGATACTCACTTTTTCTATTACTACTTGAGCCAGTACCAAAAGTTCTGTAGTATTGATGCGATCTTACATCAGTAAAAGGTGATGTTGTTCCTAACTGAAATCCGATTGTATTTGATGTATATTTAGTTTGTGCGTTAACGCTTGTAAAACTTAATATCATCAAAGCTCCAAGTAAATATTTATTCATTCTTTTCATTTTTTTAATGCCTTATTTATATTTAGGCTAACTTTAAATTGAGTTGCAAAATTAATTCAAAATATTAAATTACATAATGTTAGTTAATTTTTTTTGAAAAAATCTTTCTTGTTTTAATAAAGGCGCAATTTTATATCTTTCATCTTTTGTATCATTATATAAATTGGATAAAAGATTATAAACGTTTTCAATACCTATTTTTTCAGCCCATTCAAAAGGTCCAAAAGGGTAATTGGTTCCTAATTTCATTGATATATCAATATCTGCGGCTGATGCTGTTTTTTCTTGCAGCGTATAATAAGCTTCATTAATAATCATACATATTATTCTTGGAGTTACCATTCCTATTCTATTATCGATAATTTTAATCTGCCAATTTAATTTTTCAAATATTTTATTTAATAGTTCATGGTTTTCAGCTTTCAAAATGCTTATTTCGGATATTGGTAAATTAATAAAACCTGGCATAGCATTTATTCCAACAAAAATACTTTTTGAATTTTGTATGATATAATTATACTCAGCTATATTATCATACACAGTATTAAGTATGATTATTCGATTTGATAATTTAGAATACTCAATTATTGAAGCTTCGGTATGATTTGATCTTAAATCTAAAATCATTTCGTACGCTTGTAAGTTAGGTGCTGAAATTTCTTCTTCAGGATTAAAATAACTTACTTTTGAAATAGCTAAAGTTGCTACTTTTTGTTCAAACTCCGCCTTTTGATTATGGTTTACCAAAACTAAAATATTCATACTTGAATTTTATTGGGCAAATATAGTTATCTATCTATATTTTTATTGAAGTGTAGCTTTTTATTAGTTTTAACAAAAGTTTGTTAATCAAACTATTTTAAATCTGACCAAAATACCATTCTGACTAATTACTTTTATAGTTGGATGAGTAACATTCAAGTCAATATTTAACTAATTATATGAAAGTAACAACTAAGCTTGCGTTGATTATTTCATCGCTATTGCTGCTTTTTGTAGCAGGTACTATTATATTTCAACAAAACCTTAATCATAGTAGCAATAAAATAGCTGAAAACAAACGTGCCGAAGCTCAATTTGGGTTAGATAGAATAATGGGTTTGCATAATAAATTTATTACGTCATTTGTTGCTGATAATTCAAAAAGAAAAGATTTAGTATTAAGCCTCAAAGCCAACAATAATGAATGGTTTGAAGAAAACTTAGTACCCAATTCCGAAAATTTAAACATTGATTTTCTGTTGATTTATGATGCCGATGATAGGTTAATATTCAAATCAGGAATTGATGAAGCCTTAAAATTTCATCATGATATTTTAGAGAAAAATTTTTCGTGGCAAGATGAAGCAAAATATCCTCATTATTTTACAAAAATAAAAAGTGATGTAGTTGAAATTTTTGCAGCACCAATCAATACTAATCAAGGTTATTTGATAGCTGGAAAAAAATACAACGAAACTAATTGCAACAGCTTGGCTGATTTGATGAGCAATACATCAATTAGCATAAGTGCCGATAGCAATCAAACAAATTTAAGTGAGTCAGAAAAAGGATTAACGGTTTTCAAAAATTTGATTGATGAAAATAATAACACGGTAAGTTTTTTAAAAATCGTAACTCACATTCCTGATTATGCTAACTTTTCAGTTTATCTAAAAAAATACAATGTATTTTTTGTTGCTTTTTCATTGGCTATATTAATGCTTTTGCTTTATGTAATTTCAAAGTATATCAATTCACCATTAAATAAAATATTCAAAACAATGGAGCAAAACAATGATGCTCCTATTGCAAAATTAAAAGAACGAAAAGATGAATTTGGGCAATTGGCTCGTTTGATTAATTTATCTTTTATGCAAAAGAAACGATTAGTTGAAGAGTTAGAAGAACGAAAAAAAGCTGAACTAAACCTACGCCGAGCCATTGATGATGTGGCACAACATGAGTTAGAAAAAAGTCGAGCTATTCGCTCTGATGAAGTTAAAACTGAATTCATTAATAACATTAGCCATGAGTTAAGAACACCTATGAATGCAGTAGTTTCAATAAGTTCAATGCTATCGCAAGAAAAATTAGATGACAAACAAGCTAATTTGGTGAAAGTACTAAATTTTTCAGCTCGTCAGCTAACATCATTGGTATCAGATATTCTTGATTTTTCAAAAATTGAAAACGGAACTTTAGAGCTTGATGAAGAACCATTTAATTTGTTTGCACTTTGCACTGAATTAATTCAAATGCTTACTTTCAGGTCACAAGAAAAACACATTGAATTGCATTATTTTGAAGATATAACTTTGCAACGCAACATTATTGGTGACCCACACAGGCTAAATCAGGTATTATTCAATTTGATTGCCAATGCCATTAAATTCACCGAAAAGGGCAAAGTTGATTTTATTTTCAAAGTACAAAAGGTAGAAAATCAAATTGCCGAAATTAAATTTGAAATAATTGATACAGGTATCGGTATTGCCCCTGAGGCATTAGATAAAATTTTTGAGAGATTTAATCAAGCAAATTCTGAAATACATTCAAAATATGGTGGTACTGGATTAGGGTTAACACTTTGCACAAAATTGATTGAAATGATGGGGGGAAGATTGCAAGTAAATACGGAATTGAACAAAGGTTCAAATTTTTATTTCACTTTGCAATTTCCATTAGCTTCAGCAATTGATAAATCAGAAGAAAATAAACTTAAAACAGCAAGCGGCACTTTAGAAGGATTGAAAATATTAGTAGCTGAAGATCATGAAATAAATTGCTTCGTACTAAAGCAGTTTTTTAAACAGTGGAAGGTTGAAGCTGAGTATGCTGAAAATGGTAAAATAGCCATTGAAATGCTTGAGAAATCTAAATTCGATTTAATATTAATGGATTTACAAATGCCAATCATGGATGGATTTGAAGCTGTTCAAATTATAAGAAGTAGAGCAGATAACAAATATAAAAAATTACCGATTGTAGCATTAACTGCAAATGCTGCAAAAGAAACTCGTGACCATGTACTGAAAAACGGATTTGATTTATTTATTTCAAAACCTTTTGATCCTGCAAACTTGCATCAAGTTTTATTTAATGTAAAGCGCTACACCGTTGATATTAGACCTGACACAAACAACATTTAATATTAATTTTCAATAATTAACCTTTTTATAATTACAGTGAATTTTGCTTCGGCATCATTAGCTGCTTTTATCACTTCGGCATGAGTAATTTTTACGGGTACATCAGTTACTCCTAAATCAGTAATTACTGAAATTGCAAATACCGGCAAAAGCATGTGTCTTGCAGCAATTACTTCAGGCACAGTACTCATTCCTACTGCATCACCACCAATTATATGCATATATTTATACTCAGCAGGGCTCTCAAAACATGGGCCCGTAACACCAACATAAGTTCCTATACTACATCTAAAATTATTTTCAATAGCAATAATCATTGCCTTTTCAATCATAGTTTTATCATAAGGCTCACTCATATCAGGAAAACGAGTTCCTAATTCATCAATGTTTTTCCCCATTAATGGATTGGTTGGTAAAAGACTAATATGGTCTTTTATAATCATTAAATCACCAACTTGTTGTTTAGGATTTAAGCCGCCTGCAGCATTGCTTAAAAAAAGTTTTTTGATACCTAAAAACTTCATCACCCTTATCGGAAAAGCCACTTGGTTCATACTATACCCTTCATAGTAATGAAATCTACCACTCATGGCTATAACTTTTTTTGCTCCTATAGTTCCAAAAATCAATTTGCCACTATGTCCAATCACGGTGCTAATAGGAAAATTAGGAATATCAGCATATTTTAATTCATACAAAACATTTATTTCATTTATCAATCCGCCTAATCCGCTACCTAAAACAATACCATAATCAGCACTAAATCCATTAATTTTATGATTGATAAATGCTACTGTTTCGTTTATTTTTTCAAGAATATTTTCCATGGTTTATAAAAATTTGAGGTGCAAAGAAAAAGCAAAATGATGGTGAAGTCAAATTGAGTTCAGATTTTATTTAAAAAAACATTTTGACAAATAAAATTATTCTTATACATTTGCACTCCCAAAAAAAACAAGAGCAATGGACGCAATTAAATTCGTAAACGACCAATTAGTAACTAAAAGAGAATACGTAAGCTTTAAGGCTGGTGATAATATTACTGTTACCTATAAAATTATTGAAGGCGATAAAAGCCGTTTACAGTCATTCAAAGGTGATGTAATTCAACGTAGAGGAAGTGGCGCTACTGAAACTTTTACAGTTCGTAAAATTTCAGATGGTGTTGGCGTTGAACGTATTTTCCCTATTCATGCACCAAGTATTGAAACTATTACTTTAAACAAAGTTGGTAAAGTTCGTCGTGCTCGTATATTCTATCTTCGTAAATTAAGAGGTAAAGCTGCTCGTATTGTAGAAGCTTAATTTCTTACATCAAATATATTTAACGGCTATTTGGAATTTTCCGGATAGCCGTTTTTTAATTTATACTAATTAATAAAATTTATGACAAAAATAATTCTTCAACCAAAAAAGCATGGCAGAATAAGTGGCGGACATCCATGGGTTTATAGCAATGAAGTAGCTAAAATTGATGGTGAATATGTAAATGGCGATATTATTGAAGTATATGACCATCATCAACATTTTTTAGGCAAAGGATACATTAATGATCAATCACAAATTGTAGCAAGAATTTTATCACGTAAAAA
>JBDKJJ010000189.1:0-2586 GCA_039796635.1 Bacteroidota bacterium | reverse complement strand
TAGGCGAAGTGAATAAAATGATGCCGATGGAAGGTGTAACTAAGTTAAGTGGCTTATTGGATATGGATTTAACAGCGAAAGGAAGTTTGGCAAAAGTTCAAGCTAAACACTATGATAAATTTTACGCAGATGGAAATATGATTTTTAAAAATGTAGAATATGCTTCAAAAGATTTTACAAAAGGTGTTTTGTTACGCGATATGAATATGCATTTTAACCCAAAAAATGTTGACTTAAAAAGCTTTGATTGCAAATTGAGTGAAACAAATATTTCAGCCAACGGAAGTTTGGAAAATGTGATTGGATATGTATTGACAAACCAAACCATTGGTGGCAAATTGAATTTAAAAATGGATTATTTGAATGTAGATGAATGGATGACACCAACTACAACAGCAGCTCCAACTGACACAAAAACTCCAGCACCAACTCAAAATTCAATCTTCAAAGTGCCCAACAATATTGACTTTGTGATGAATGCTGATGTAAACAAAATTCATTACGACAAAATGGATTTGCAGAATGTAAATGGTGGAGTAAGTATGAAAGATGAAAAAATGCAATTGCAAAATTTGAAAGCAAATTTATTAGGTGGCTCAATGGTGATGGGAGGAAGCTATTCAGCCAAAAACACTGTATTACCTGATATTGATTTGACTTATGACATCAAAGATTTTGACATTCAGCAATCGTTCAAAACATTTAATACGGTGCAAAAAATGGCGCCATTTGCTGAATACACTAAAGGTAAATTCACAACCAATTTGAGCATGACAGGAAAAATGTTGGCTGACATGACTCCTGATTTAGCCACAATAAATGGTAGCGGCTACTTCTCTATTTTCAATGGTGTTATTAGTAATTTCAAACCGATTCAAAAAATTGTGGAAGCTTTGCAAATGAGCCAATACAAAGAGTTTCCAATTCACGATTTAAAAACCTGGTTTGAAATTCATAACGGAAAAATTGAAGTAAAACCATTTGATATTAAGTCAAATGATTTGGTGATGAATATTTCGGGTAATCAATCACTCGATCAAAAAATTGATTATATAATCAAAATGGATATGCCTCGTAAAATGTTGGGAGCTGCCGCTGGAGCTGCTATTGACCAAATGGTTGCAGCAGCTAATAAAAACGGTGCAAATTTTTCTTCAACTGACCGAGTAAAATTTGATGTTTTAGTAGGAGGAACAATGATAAATCCAACTGTAAAAACAGGATTAAAAGATGCTTTAAAATCTAAAGCTAATGATTTAAAAGATGCTGCTGAAGCTAAAGCAAAAGAAGAATTGGCAAAAGCAAAAGCTGAGGCAGAAGCAAAGGCAAAAGCCGAAGCTGATAAATTAAAACAACAAGGCATTGATGCAGCCAACAAAGCAAAAGCAGATGCCGAAGCAAAAGTGAAAGCAGAAGCTGATAAATTAAAAGCTGAAGCAGAAGCCAAAGCAAAAGCCGCTGCTGACAAAGCAAAAGAAGATGCTAAAAAGAAAGCAAAAGATGCCGTGAAGGGGTTGTTTAAGTAAGCTGAGTTCAACTTTACATCCCAAACAAAATCCTTCAAGTAACGATTGTTTTAATACCTTTGCAGCCTCAATAATTTTTCAAAGTGAAAATATCAAACGAAATAAAAATTGGAATTTTTGGAGTAGCTACTTTAGTTATTCTTTTTTTTGGTTATAACTTTTTAAAAAGTAGCGATTTGTTTTCAAGCAGTCAGCGGTTTTATGTTTTTTATAAAAATGTTGATGGTTTGGGCGTTGCTAATGAGGTTCAATTAAATGGATTTAAAGTGGGGAAAGTAGTTTCCTTAAAAATTTTGCCTGAACGCAATAATCAAATCATGGCTGTATTAGATATTGACAAAAATATTCAAGTATTTAAAAATAGTGTTTTCAAAATCAATAGTGTTCCACTTAGTACTACCACCATTAAATTAGAAACCATTAACGGCTACACATTAGCAGTTGATGGGGATACTTTACAAGGCGAAAGCAATTCTTCTATTTTGAATCAATTTACAGAGCAAATGGAACCTATTAAACAAAAGGCAGTTGCAGTTGCTGGTACAATTGACTCTATTTTGACCCAATTAAGAAGTATGTTAGATAATGGTGGAAAAACAGGTTTGCAAAATTCATTAAGTGATATTTCAGCTATGATTCATAACCTCAGAGAAACCACTGAAAAAGTAAACGGGTTAATGAAATCAGAATCAGAACGATTAGATAATATTTTGAAAAATGTAGATGCCATTACTTCAAATTTAAAAAACAACAATGCTTCCATTACTCATGCGTTGGCTAATATTGATAAAATAACGGACGATGTAGCTAAGAGTAATTTGAAGCAAACTATTGAAAACACGAATAATACAATTGCTGATTTATCATTGGTGTTGAATAAAATAAAATCGGGCAATGGTTCATTAGGAATGCTAGTGAACGATGATAAATTATATTTAAATTTAAAATCGTCATCTGAAAATTTAGATAAATTAATGATTGATTTAAAAGCTAATCCGAAACGATACGTTCATTTTTCTGTATTTGGCGGTAAGGAAAAAAAGTAACTTTTATTTTTCTT
>JBDKJJ010000188.1:0-10288 GCA_039796635.1 Bacteroidota bacterium | reverse complement strand
ACTTGTTCGCCTTTTTCGTTTGTTAATTTATCAGTTAAAGGATTGAAACCTAAATCACCTGCAATAGCCAATGCTGTTACGATTTCAGGCGAAGCAACAAATGCGTAAGTGTTTGGATTACCATCTTGACGAGCTGCAAAATTTCTGTTGAAAGAATGAATGATGCTGTTTTTTTCTTTCTTCTCAGCACCTACTCTGCTCCACATTCCGATACAAGGACCACAAGCATTTGCAAAAACTTTCGCACCGATTTTATCAAACACATCTACAAATCCATCACGAGTAATGGTGTAACGAATTTGCTCCGAGCCAGGATTGATGCCGAATTCAGCTTTTGAAACCAAGTTCTTTTCAGTAACCTGTTTTGCTAAACTCACTGCTCTTGAAATATCTTCATAAGAAGAATTAGTACAACTACCAATCAAACCCACTTCAATTTTTGCAGGCCAGTTGTTGGCAGCCATCGCTTCTTTCATTTTTGAAATTGGCGTAGCTAAATCTGGTGTGAAAGGTCCGTTGATATAAGGTTCTAATTCACTTAAATTGATTTCAATTACTTCATCAAAATATTGAGAAGGGTTAGCATAACATTCAGCATCGCCAGTTAAATGTTCTGCAATGCCATCAGCTAAAGCAGCTACATCGGCTCTGCCAGTAGCTTTCAAGTAACGACTCATACTTTCATCATAACCAAATGTTGAAGTGGTAGCACCAATTTCAGCACCCATGTTACAAATTGTTCCTTTACCTGTGCAACTCATTGAAGTTGCGCCTTCACCAAAATATTCAACGATAGCGCCTGTTCCACCTTTCACAGTCAAGATTCCAGCTACTTTCAAAATCACATCTTTCGCAGAAACCCAACCACTTAATTTTCCTGTTAATTTTACGCCAATCAATTTCGGCATTTTCAATTCCCAAGGTAAACCAGCCATTACATCCACTGCATCAGCGCCACCAACACCAATCGCCACCATACCCAAACCACCTGCATTCACGGTGTGTGAATCAGTACCAATCATCATTCCACCGGGGAAAGCATAATTTTCTAAAACAATTTGGTGAATAATTCCAGCACCTGGTTTCCAAAAACCGATGCCATATTTATTCGAAACAGAAGCCAAGAAATCAAACACTTCTTTGCTTTCAGCATTTGCAAAATCCAAATCCGTTTTTGCACCATCTTTCGCCATAATCAAGTGGTCGCAATGCACTGAAGAAGGTACTGCTACTGATTTTCTGCCACAAGTCATAAATTGCAACAATGCCATTTGAGCCGTTGCATCTTGCATGGCTACACGGTCGGGAGCAAAATCAACGTAATCTTTACTGCGTTGAAAATTTGCCGGCTTCATGTCAGCATGCAAGTGTGAATACAAAATCTTTTCAGTTAAAGTCAGCGGTTTGCCAACGAGTTTACGAGCAGCCCCAATTTTTGCAGGCATTTCAGCGTAAACTTTTTTAATCATTTCTAAGTCAAAAGCCATCGTTATTTGTTATTAAGTTATTTGTTATTGAGGAAATACAAAGAAGTTTACGATTAACTTTTAACAATTAACGAATAACTTCTTAGAAGCTGCGAAGATAAGCATTGAGTAATAAATATTCATGTAAACTATTTTATCAATTCACATTTTTTATACACTAAATGTGATGTTTTATTTTTTTGTTTTTCGATTGATTTAATTACGTTTGTTATTCAAATTAAAAAAATGAGTAAAACTTTTGCTGCTATTACAGCTGTTGCTGGATATGTACCAGATTATATTTTGACTAATGCTGAATTAGAAAAAATGGTGGATACCAATAATGAATGGATAATGAGTAGAACAGGAATCTCTGAGCGACATATTTTAAAAGGAGAAGGGAATGGAGTTTCTGTAATGGCGATTGAAGCCGTAAATCGTTTGTTAGAAAAAAGAGGAATTAAAGCCGATGAAATTGATTTATTGATTTGTGCAACTGTTACAGGCGATATGATTTTTCCGGCCACGGCTAATATTATTTGTGATAAAGTAGGAGCTACAAATGCTTGGAGTTATGATATCAATGCGGCTTGTAGCGGCTTTTTATATGCTTTATGTACAGGTTCAAAATTTATTGAAGCTGGTACACATAAAAAAGTAGTAATTGTTGGTGCCGATAAAATGAGTTCTATTATAGATTATACAGATAGAGCAACTTGTGTGATTTTTGGCGATGGAGCTGGTGCTGTATTATTAGAACCAAATGAAGAAGGGATGGGCATTCAAGACCATATTTTGAAAAGTGATGGAAGTGGCTGCAAACATTTACATCAAAAAGCTGGTGGAAGTGCTTATCCTCCAACAATAGAAACGGTAACGGCTAAACAACATTTTGTATATCAAGAAGGTCAAGCTGTATTTAAGTTTGCAGTTGTTGGAATGGCAGATGTAGCTGAAGAAATTATGAAACGAAATAATTTAACAAGTGATGATATATCGTGGCTTGTACCTCATCAAGCTAATAAAAGAATAATTGATGCTACAGCAAAACGATGCGGATTGCCTGATGAAAAAGTGATGTTGAATATTCACCGATATGGCAATACTACAAGTGGTACTTTACCACTTTGCTTGTGGGATTATGAAAAGCAATTAAAAAAAGGCGATAACATATTATTAGCAGCCTTTGGCGGCGGATTTACTTGGGGTAGTGTATGGATTAAGTGGGCGTATTAAATTTACAACTTATATTTTTGTTTAACATCTGAAATTACATTTTGAACAATATTTTCAATTTTGAAAATATTATCTATTATTACTTGTTTTGAAATAATACTTTCATTAGAATTTTCAAGTTCTCTAATTATTGGTTTTAGTGTTTCGATACCCATATTATCTATACTAGGTTTCATTTGGTGAGCAAGTTTTCTAAGTTTTTCAAAATCATTAAGCTGGTAATAATTTTTAAGGTCATTTATTTGAGTTGGTATTTTTTCTACAAATAGAGTTAGCATTTTTATTACAAATGCTTGATTGCCTTTGCTTATTTTTACAATGGCTGAAATATCATATATAGGAAAAGTATTGTTTTTTGTTTCCAATACTTCATTTTGGCTTTCATTTTTTTGTATCCATTTTGAAATTGTGTTAATAAAAAAATCTTCATCAAAGGGTTTTGAGATATAATCATTCATCCCGGCTTCAATGCAGTAACTGCTTTCACCTTTAATAACATTAGCCGTTAATGCAATAATAGGAATTGAGTTATGTAACTCGTTTCTTATGATATGGGTAGCTTCAATGCCATCCATAATTGGCATTTGTAAATCCATCAGTATTAAGTTGAAGGATTCGGATTGAACTGCTTCAACAGCTAATTTTCCATTTTCAACTTCAGTTACAATTGCCCCATAATTGAATAATACTTCAGTGGCAACTAATCTGTTAATTTCATTATCTTCTACCAACAATATTTTCTTTCCTAATAAGGCTTTATTATCTATTGGCTCTATTTTTTTTTCAATAATGTCATTTTCATTTCCAATAAAAAATGGTAAAAATATTTTGATTTGTGTTCCTTTATTTTTTTCACTATTAATTTCAATATTTCCACCCATTAATTCAATTAGCTGTTTACTAATAGCCATACCTAATCCAGTTCCTCCAAATTTTCTAGTAAACGATTTATCACCTTGAACAAATTTTGTAAAAATATTATTAATGAAATTCTTGTCCATTCCAATACCTGTGTCACTAACTTCAATTACCAAGAGCTGTTTTCCACTCAAAGGATTAAGTGCTTTACAATGAATTCCTACTTTCCCTTTTTCAGTAAACTTAACTGCATTACTAACTAAATTGAGTAACACTTGTTTTAAACGATAAGGGTCGCCAATAAGTACTTTGGAAATATTGTCATCAATGATTAAATCTAACTTTATTCCTTTTTCTTCAGCTTTTTGATGCATTGCTAATAATGTTTGCGATGCAACAGTTTCTATATCAAATCCTATTTGTTCAATAGTTAGCTTACCGGCTTCAATTTTTGAAATATCTAAAATGTCGTTTATAATTACCAAGAGATGATCAGCAGATGATGAAATGATATTATTGTAAAAACTTTGCTTTTCATTTAAATATGAACGAGATAATTGTCGACTCATTCCAATAATTGCATTCATTGGTGTTCTGATTTCATGACTCATATTGGCCAAAAAATTTTCTTTAGCTTTAGCTGATTGCTCGGCTAGTTCACGAGCTTCAATTAATTCTTGTTCTATTTTTTTTTGTTCAGTAATATCTAAATGAATTCCTATTGAGCCTACCAAATCTCCTTGATCATTAAATTTAGGAGCACCGCTTACTAACCACCATTTTGCTTCACCTCTTTTGTTTTTTACAGCAATTTCGTAGGCATCTGAAATTCCTTCAATTCTTCTTAAAAGTTTGGTTGACATTAAATTTTTCCCATCTCCTTTTAAAAAAATTTTTGAAGCAAAATGACCTAATAATTCATGTTCATCATAACCGCACATTTCACAAAAGCTTTGGTTTACATATTGAATTTTATCATTATTATTCACTTCTAAAATACCCAGATTCATATTTTCAATGATACTTCTATATTTTTCTTCATTTCTTTGAAGTTGAATATTATGCCAATGCTTTTCAGTAATATCTTCAATAATTGAAAAGTAATGATCTATTTCGCCTGTTTCTTTAATTATTGGTTGTCCTTCTGTTCTTCCCCAAAAGTGCGAACCATCTTTTCGATAATGTATAACTTGAACATCAAAAGATTGAGAGTTTTGATACGCCAATATCATTCTTTCAACTTCAGATTTTTCTGATAATGGTCCTTGGCAAAGTTGAAGTGGGGTTTTCCCTAAGTATTCATTAGGTTTATATCCTGTTAGTTCAAAAAAAACATCATTAGCCCAAAATATTTTACCTTCTTTATCTGTAAAAACTACTGCATTAAGATTTGCACTAGCAACGGTTGAAAGCCGCTTCAATTCATTTTTTTGCTTATTAACTGTTGAGAGTAGTTCTTTTAAATCATCAGTTACAATTTCTTGTGTTTTTAATACATGTAGTAAATCTATCATTGAATCATGTATCGCAAAATCTTGTATTGATATTTTATTTTCTTTTACCTCATTCATGCTATTAAACCATGGGGTGCCTATAAATAATATGTTGTTTTCTATAAATTCAAATTGTCCTCGAATTGTGGTGGAATTTCTTTTGTTATTTAAAATTACCATTTCACCAATTAATGATTTTATGGTGTGAATATTTTCGCTTTTAACCAAGGGTCGTGAAATAGAAAACAAATCAAAGAATTTTTTTGAAATGCAATCGCCCATCATTTTTGATAATGAAGTGCCATTTGACTGAATAATTAATGCTTCATTCAATAAAATATAAAATGGGAAAATTTTATTGAATTGATTTAGATTAAAATTAAATTGTATTTCAGATTTCATTTTTGCCATTTAACATTATATACATCATGATCTAAACCGTTATGAATACCATCTATATGTTTTACTTCAACTTTGGTATTAAACATTTTACCTAATCCTTGAAACAACCCTATAACAAAGGGTTGTAGTGCATTTCTTTTTGAATAATATAACATTTCAATATTATCATCTTCAATTTTTCCGATTTTAAATTCAGGAGGGGTAAGTTTTGGATATAATAGCATTATTCTGTTATGAAATCCTGGAAGGTTAATTAAAAATTCTTTCAAATTTTGCCCACCAGCATTCATTAAGCTTTCATATTTTTGGTGTGTAGTTTTTGTTACCCAATACTCTCCAAAAGTAACCATAACATCATGTACTGTAATGTTCATTTCAGTAGCTATTGTAGATACTAATTTATAGGTTATTTCATCATCGTAAGCTTCATTGCTCAGAAAAAAATCAACATTAATTCCGCTTTTCGATTTTATGATTTCCCATTTATCTAATCCAAATTTTTCAACTACTAAGCTTTCAATTGATTTGTTAATAATACCGTACATATTATGATAAATTATAATTGAATAATAATATCTTTATTTTGAATCATTTTATAAATAGTTGATTTACCAATGTTTAATTTTTCAGCTACTTTAGGTATATCGTTATCATATTTTTTCATAAAATGTTCAACTATAAAATTTGTGTAATCTCTTAATGTTTTTTCTTCAGCAATAAAATAATCGTTTCCCTTTGCGGCATTAAACATAATATCTTCAGCTTTCATTTCAATTCCATTGCACATTACAGCTGCTAAATCAATAATAGCTTTTAATTCACGAACATTACCTGGGTAATAATAGGTTAGTAATTTTTCACAAGCCTTCTGCGAAATGTGAACCAAAGGCATTTTGTTTTCTTTACAAAAAGCCTCTAAAAAATATTTAGCAAGCAATAAAATATCGTTATCTCTATCACGTAAGGGTGGTAATTCAATTGGTAACCCAATTATTCTGTAATATAAATCTTCTCTAAAATTTCCTTTTTTAACTTCTTCTGCAAGATTTTTATGTGTTGCTACAATAATTCGAGCATCAAATTTTACAGTTTCATTTCCTCCAACTCTAACTACTTCTTTTTCTTGCAAAGCCCTTAAAAGCTTTGTTTGTAAATTTAAGTCAGCTTCAGCAATTTCATCTAAAAAAATGGTGCCTTTATCAGCTTCTTCAAATTTACCAATTTTTCTGCCTAATGCACCTGTGAATGAGCCTTTTTCATGGCCAAATAATTCGCTTTCAATTAGATCTTTTGGAATAGCCGCCATATTCACGGCTACAAAATTTTTCTTTTTCCTTTCTGAGTTGTAATGTATAGCTTTGGCTATTAGCTCTTTTCCAGTGCCTGTTTCACCTGATATTGATACATTAATATTTGTTTTAGATGCTTTTTCAAGCAACCCAAAAATCTTTTTTATGGCTGGTGATGTACCCTTTATATTTTTATCAAATTCATATTTTTTACCCAATTCATCTTTTAAAAATTCTACTTCTTCTTTTAATGATTTATTTTCTCGAAGCTTAATAATGGCATTCCAAAGTAAATCTTTGGTGTTGTTATCTTTTATGAAATAATCAACTGCGCCATTTTTTATTAATTCAATTGCAGTACTCACCGTTTCCTGACCGCTAATGGCTATAACTGGAACATCTGGCAATGTAGTTTTTATTTTCTTTAATAACTCTAAACCATTCATGTCAGGCAATGAATAATCAATTGTTATTAAATCAGGTTTTTCTATTAAATTATTTAAACATTCTTTTCCACTTACAAATCTTGTAATTATGTAATCAGGATTTAGTGATAAGTGGTAATTTAGTATTTCGCCATACCAGGGATCATCTTCAACAATAAAAATTTTATAATTTCTCATTTATGTAATTATTGATTGTTCCAAATGTATTTTTTTCTATCAAAGAAAAAACTACGTTGTTTTACTTATTTTTTTAGCAATATTTTTTTTATTGAAATTATCCAAAAACTATTTGTAATTATTTGAGTAATTGCTAATCCAATTAATACACCATATAATCCAAAATTCTTTAATAATAAAAATGCAGTACATGCGCTAAAAATTGATGAGAATAAATATCCCATGAAATATTCCTTATTTAAATGTAAACTTCTAATAATAATTCTTATTGGGTAACTAATAGTTGTAAGTAGATAAACTATACATAAACCATAGATAACATATTCATATCCCTTATAACTTTCACCACCAGCATAATGAAAAACCTGTGTTGCTGCAAAACTCATTATTGCTAAAATAGGTAAAATAATTAACAACATTTTTTTTAATAATACTTTAAAGAATGTTATCTTATTTTCAATTAATACTGCTTTAGGCAATGCATAATTTTCAATTGCTTGTAATAATATATTTAATAGCCCAAAAATGTATTGTGCTAATCTTAAAGCACCCATAGCTGAAGCACCAATCCACCAACCTGCAACTACTATAAAAAAGTATCCTGATGACCATTGTAAAAATGCTGATAATGTTAACCAAAAGCTTTTTTGTTTATGAGTATGCCATGAGAATTTTAGACCAAAATTTGTAGTACTGTTCAATGATAATCCATTTAATGAGAATAATATGGATGGAATAAATGTTAGTCCTATTATATAAATTGAATTTTCAATAGTAAGTTTATTGAAAAAATAAGCTACATAGATTAATCCCATTTGAAGTGAATTCGTAATAATATCCGCCAATAGGGCTTTTTTTATTAATTGACTTGTAATTAAAATCCTTCTTAAAAAATCTTGAATTAAAAGTAATGGTGTTGTAATAGATGTAGCTAAGATTAACAGACTAAATTGCTTGAAATATAATTTTGAAAAACCGTAAATAATTAATCCTAATAATAGGAATGCAAGCATAACAAAACACTGTAAAGTGATTATTGAGGCAGTATAATTTTTTTTTCTATTGGTATGTAATTGAGGATGTACTACTTGGAAAATTTGTGAAAAAAAACTCATGGAAATAGAAAGGAAAAACATTTGTATCAAGCCTATGGTAGCAAATTTTCCATACCCAAGTGCACCTAAATTTCTAGCTAAAAATACATTAGTTAAAAAAGATGCACCACTTACAACTACTTGATCATAAAAAATAAATGCCTTTTCTGACTTTGCTTGGTTAATTAGCTTCATTAAATTTCTATTGGTTGTGTTTTGAAACGTTAATTAAATAAAAGTGATTAATCGGAAGAATTTTTGCTTTGGTGTATATTTATTAGTTTCCAATATTTCTAAAACAAATTGAACTTTAGTTAATAGGATTTTAATTTTACTTACAGTTTCTTCATCTTTTATTATATAATCAAATGCTCCATATTGAATTGATTTTTGCCCATCATTTATTTGAGATTTTTCAACAAGTACTATAACGTAAATTTCAGGATTAGATTTTTTTATTTCATGAATAAAATTTAAACTTTCTGAAGTGTTGTTATCAATAATAATTATTTGAGGGATTAAATCTGATTTTTTTTTGAAAGATTCAATATCGCTAAATATTGAAACATTTTCATATCCAACTAACCGCAGGAATTGTAAATTTAGTTCTAAATTAAATAGATTAGAGTCAATCAGAACTATATTGATATTTTTAAATTGAAGTGCCATATCTAATAATTTTTTAGATACACACCAATTCAATACCATTAGTTTAAGGTATTGAAAATCAATACAAAATTTGAGAAAAATATCTTAACTTTTCTATATACGAAACAAAAATTCTATTAATTAGAAATGCTAAACAATTTTTTTACCTACTGCACCACCAACAATTTGTAAATCAATCATTAATTTTTTGAAAGTTTCAAAATCAAGTTGTTGTGAAGCATCACTCCAAGCCTGTTTTGGTGTAGGATGAACTTCAATCAATAAACCATCGCAACCAAATGCTACTGATGCTTTAGCTAAATCAGGCACACCGTAATCATAACCCATCGCATGACTTGGATCAAGCACAATTGGCAAGTTAGTATGATATTTTAAATATGCAGCGCCACATAAATCAAATGTAAATCGTGTTTTAGTTTCAAAAGTTCTAATACCTCGTTCGCATAAAATAACATTAGGATTGCCTTTGCATAATACAAATTCAGCTGCTTGAACAAATTCTTGAAGTGTAGTTCCAAATCCCCTTTTTATTAATACAGGTTTGCCACTTTCACCACACATTTGCAATACAGCTACATCGTACATAGCTTTTGCACCTATTTGAATAATATCGGCAGTTTCAATTACTTGTTTTGCATGGCTCAAGTTTTTAATTTCAGTAATGATACTTAAACCAAATTTATTTCGTACTTCGGCCAATAATTCTAATCCTTCTTGCCCAAGTCCTTGAAATGTATAAGGCGATGTTCGAGGTTTGAAAGCACCAGCTCTGAAAGTTTTTATACCTAATGAAGCAATAAACTCAGCACTCTTCATGATTTGCTTTTCGTTTTCAACAGCACATGGTCCTGCCATCATTGCTGTATAAAATCCTCTTCCGCCAATTTCAACTTCGCCCCATCTTACAGGTCGAGTAATGTTTTTATACTTTCTACTTGATAATTGCATATCTGATTCCATGGCAAAAAATTCTTGAATAAATTCTTTGTCGTCAGATTGTGGTTTTTGGTCTTTTGATGTGGTAACAATTATCCATTTCCCATCTTCGTTAAACAAAACGCCATTGTTATCATGCGCTATTGCCTCTGCTCTTTTTTCAGTAACCTTATCTTTTAAATGTAAAATCATTTTTAGTATATTAAAAAGTGCAACAAATGT
>JBDKJJ010000187.1:0-6107 GCA_039796635.1 Bacteroidota bacterium | reverse complement strand
TCCATCCCGAAGAAATCGGGACGTTTCACTCATTTGTACTATTTTCAAACTGTATCGGCATTTACCACTTCACAACTCCAAAATAGTTTGGACTATTTTGTTGTTGGAATTGGTATTAAAGAAGCATGAACGTAATCAAATTATCCAAAATAGTTTTCTACTCTTGATGTAGCGCATAATCATGTGAATACCCAGCAATGTCTTGCCAATACTTGATGTAATGGCTTGCTAATTTTATTATTTATCAAAAAAGGCTTTCAGAAAATTCTGAAAGCCTATTTTTATTTTACACCAATGCAATTTCTAATACATCCGTCATTCTATCTACATAATGAAATTGAAGGTTTCCTAAAAAATCTTGATTGATTTCTTCTACATCTTTTCTATTCATTTTGCATAAAATTATTTCTTTCATACCAGCACGTTTAGCAGCTAATATTTTTTCTTTAATACCACCCACAGGCAATACTTTGCCACGTAAAGTTATTTCGCCACTCATGGCTAATAATGGCTTTACTTTTCGGTTGGTTAGTAACGATGTGATGGCTGTAAGCATCGTAATACCTGCACTTGGACCATCTTTCGGTGTAGCTCCTTCAGGTACATGAATATGTATTGTTTCCTTTTCAAAAACTGAATTATCAATGTTTAATTTTTTAGCATTTGCTTTCACAAATGTGAATGCAGCTTGTGCTGATTCTTTCATTACATCACCCAATTGCCCTGATAATTTCATACCTTCTTTTCCATCATATTTAATGGCTTCAATATAAAGCAATTCGCCACCAACTGATGTCCAAGCTAATCCCACAGCTACTCCTGGCGGATTTTGTTCTTTAAACATTTCACGGTCATAACGCACTTTGCCTAATACATCTTGCACTTTTTCAACTGTAATATTAGTATCATAGCTTTCATCAGTTGCTACTGATTTGGCGGTATTACGCATCAATGCTGCTATTTGTCTGTCTAATTCACGTACACCGCTTTCACGGGTATAGCCATCAATTAATGTTTGTAAAGCAGCATTTGATATTTTTATTTGCGATGATTTTAGGCCATGAGCTTCACGTTGTTTGGTGATTAAATACTTTTTCGCAATCTCCATTTTTTCTTCTAATGAATAACCACTTACTTCAATAATCTCCATTCTATCACGTAAAGCAGGTTGAATAGTTTGTAATGAATTGGCGGTAGCAATGAATAAAATTTTAGATAAATCAAATTCCAATTCTAAAAAATTATCATAAAAATGTGAATTCTGTTCAGGGTCTAACACTTCTAATAGTGCCGATGAAGGGTCACTGCGATGGTCTTGCCCAATTTTATCAATTTCATCTAAAATAAAAACAGGATTACTGCTTTGTACTTTTTTTAAAGATTGAATAATTCTGCCAGGCATAGCACCAATATAGGTTTTACGATGTCCACGAATTTCAGCTTCATCATGCACACCACCTAAACTTATGCGTACAAATTTTCTATCTAATGATTTAGCAATTGATTTTCCTAACGAAGTTTTGCCTACACCCGGAGGGCCAACAAAACAAAGTATTGGCGATTTCATATCGCCTTTTAATTTCAACACTGCTAAATATTCAAGAATACGTTTTTTTATTTTTTCTAAACCGTAATGGTCATCATGCAAAGTTTCTTCAGCATGTTGTAATTCAAAATTATCTTTTGTGAATTCATTCCAAGGCAAATCCAATAAAGTTTCAACATAATTGTAAGCCACCGAATATTCAGCTGAAGCAGGATGCATTCTGTTCAATTTGTCTAATTCACGATTGAATAATTTTTTAGCATCTTCAGTAAATTGTTTTTTCAAACCACGTTCTTTTAAATTGGCTAAGTCTTTTTTATTATCATCAAAGCCCAATTCTTCCTGAATTGTTTTTAATTGTTGATTTAGAAAATATTCACGTTGTTGCTTATCTAAATCTTGCCTTGTTTTATTCTGAATTTGATTTTTTAATTCAAGCAATTGAATTTCGTGGTTGATATATTTTAATACCATTTTCACACGTTCTTTCAAGCTATCGGTTTGAAGAATACTCTGCTTATCTAATACAGGCAAATTTAAATTAGATGCTACAAAGTGTAATAGAAATGCAGCATTATCAATGTTTCTGATAATCATTCCTGCCTCTTGAGGAATGTTTTGTGAAAGCTTAGCAAAAATGATAGCTTGATCTTTTAAGTTGCTTACTGTGGCATCAAATTCTTCATCGGTTTTAGGCGCAATGTTTTCTTCTGAAAGCAATTCAATTTTAGCTTTAATAAACGGATCATCGCTAATAAACTCAGTAACTTTAACTCTGTTTCTGCCTTGTAAAATTACAGTAGTAGTTCCATCAGGCATTTTTAATAATTTCAAAATTTTGGCTACTGTACCAATATTGTGTAATTGGTCAACAGTAGCATCGGCAGTGTCTTCCTTTTGAGCCAACACAGCTAATAGTTTGTTGGTTTTATTGGCTTCTTGCAAAGCAGCAATTGATTTATCTCTACCAACCGTAATAGGTAACACAACGCCAGGATACAGAACTGTATTTTTTAAAGGCATAATGGGTAATTCAGATGCAAAATCATTTTTTGCAGTATCATCTTCTTCCATCATGGGTATCATCGGCATAAAATCTAAAGCCTCATCACTTTCAACATTTGTGAAAATAAAATTGTCATTCATCATCATTTCTTTTTTTGGGATTGCAAATGTACATGTTTTATAGCGTTAAAATCACTCTTACACATTTATGCTGTTAATAATTGATTATGCTTAATTTTGAATGTATCAAAATTAAATAGAATGTTTGTGTTACATTAATTTTATGAAATTAAAGCTACGTTTATTTTTAATAGCACTGAGTGCTGCAATATGTTTTTCATCAAATATTTTGCATGCTCAAGTTTGGATAAAATCTAAACGCAAAGGGCAATTTGAAAATTTAATTTCTATCAAAAACCCTCCCATCAAACAACCTTCAGCAAAACAAGAAAAAGCCATTTTTGTTCCGAATGATAAAATGCTTCCTGTTGGTGTGGTAAGATTAACAGCTTCATTTACACTCAATAAAAAACAAATTTGCTTTGGCGATTCAGTAGTTTTGAATTATAGAGGAAATGGTAAAAGCTTTGAAGATGCTGTATATAACTGGATTTTTCCTGACAGCATTAGCTTCTATCATGAAAAAGATAAGAATACTGTGGTAGGACATTTTTTACAACCCGGTATTTATGTAATTAAAATTCAAACCAGTGGCGACCTTAAAAAGTTCTGGCCATCAAAAGTATTTGCTGATTCAATTGAAGTACTTCCTCCTCCTAATCCAAGTTTTACAATGTCAGCTTCAAAAATTTGCAATTTACAATATTTGAATATTGATTTCACTGGCAACTTTAATGATTGGGGTGGTGATGCAAAAGGAGAGTGGAATTTTGATGGCGGTAAAACAAGTTTATCAAGCACAGATATGCATAAAAAAGTAGCTTGGGATGTGAATTGTGTTGATGGAAAATCAATCTACAAAACCATTACTTTGAAATTGACGCAAGATGGATGTGTTGCTTATTCTTCAAAAAAAATTAAAATAATTTCGCCTTCTGCCAAGATAATGGTTAGCAACGAAAAGCCTTGCAATGGTGAACAAATGACGGTAATTGCCAAAACTTGTATTCGTGATTCAAGTACAAAATATATTTGGGATTTTGGTTCGGGCATTGATGCCAATCCGCCAATTGATGGAGCCAATCAGAAAGTTACTTATTTTAATATTTCAGAAAATATTACTTCTGATCAAATAAAATTACAAGTAATTCAACAAGGATGTTATTCTCCAATTGATTCTATTCCGTTAGAAATTTATCCTACTATTTTAGCTGATTATACTGTGAACAAAGACACTTTGCATTCAGGCGGAATCATCAATTTTAAATTGGGCGATGTATTTACTTGCAACGATGGCGGTGAAGTAAAATACAATTGGAATTTTCCAGAAGGAAATATTATATCATCTGATAAAAACAAAAATATACAAGTGTTATTCAAAAATAATTATAACACTCCAGTAATATTTTACCCATCACTTTCTATCACTCAGGATGGTTGTACAAGTAATGCTTTTAGCATTCCTATTTATGTAACGCCAAATAATTCTTCAAACACTAATTTTAAAAGCAATTAAACTTTACTCCATAAAGGGTGAATTTTATTTGTGTGAAAAATGCTAATTTTATTTTGCATATTTACAGCAATCAATAATTACTAAACAATAAAACAAATACACTCTATGGCTGAAGCAAAACAATCACACCCAAAAGGACTTTGGGTATTATTCGGAACCGAAATGTGGGAGCGATTCAACTTTTATGGCATGAGAGCCATTCTTACATTATTCATGGTAAATTCATTGATGATGAAAGAAGGAGATGCATCATTAATATATGGTGGCTTTTTAGGTTTATGTTATTTAACACCCATGTTAGGGGGGTTTATTTCTGATAAATTTTTTGGAAACAGAAATTGCATTATGTTAGGCGGTTTGATGATGGCGGCAGGACAATTAATGTTATTTGCTAGTGCCTCTGTATTCGGCGACAACCTAAGTTTAGCTACAAATTTAATGTGGGCAGCGTTGTTTGTGATTATTTTTGGTAACGGATTTTTTAAACCTAACATATCATCAATGGTGGGTAGCTTATATCCCAAACAGGAAAAATCAAAATTGGATACAGCTTTTACCATTTTTTATATGGGAATTAATTTGGGCGCATTCTTAGGTCAATTAATTTGCCCATTGATTGGTGATGTAAAAGATGCTGGTGGCATTCGCGATATTCATGCTTTCAAATGGGGTTTCTTGGCAGCATCAATGGCTATGTTAATTGGTCCTGCTGTTTTCTTTTTCTTAAAAAATAAATATGTGGTAACCCCTGAAGGAAAACCATTAGGCGGTTTGCCAAAACATAATGATGCATCGCAATATGAAGAAGGAGAAGCCCAACAAGCTGTATTTACAACTAAATCATTAGTTATGGCCATGTTAGGTTTTGTAGCTTTATTTTTTGCATTTAATTACTTGTTTACTGGCTCATTTGCCAGTTTTGTAGGAACAAACTTTGTAAAAGCATTAATCTACCCAATTATTTATGCTTGTGGTTTAACATTGGCTGGTTTAATAATTACTGATAGTTCATTAACAAAAGTTGAATTACAACGAATTTTAGTAATTTATATGGTTGGATTTTTTATCATGTTTTTTTGGGCAGCATTTGAGCAGGCTGGTTCGTCATTAACTTTTATTGCAGATAATCAAACTGATAGAAACTTTTTTGGTTGGAATATGCCACCATCCATGGTGCAGATTTTTAATGGCTTGTTTGTATTCTCATTTGCATTTCCTTTCAGTATGTTATGGGATAAATTAAGAGCTAAAAATTTAGAGCCAATTTCAACCATGAAACAAGCAATGGGATTAGGCTTAATTGCACTTAGTTATTTAATAATTGCTTTTAATGTAAAAGATTTAGGCAATAGTGGTTTATTGGCTATCAAATGGTTAATTCTATTGTATTTAATTCAAACTTTTGCTGAATTATGTTTATCGCCAATTGGTTTATCATTAGTTGGTAAATTAGCTCCTAAGCGTTTTGCATCTTTATTGTTTGGTGTATTCTTTTTATCAAATGCAGCTGGTTATGCATTAGCTGGAACATTGGGTGCATTAATTCCTGCTACTGGCGATAAATTTAAAAAAGCACAAGAATTAGGAATTGATTTACAAGCTGTATTAGATAAAACTATTACGCCTACAGCTGAGCAATTAAAAGTTTTAGCTGATAATCAAATTGCAGACGCATATCCAGTTTTTGTTGGATTTACAATTCATAATTTATTCGAATTTTTTATGGTATTCGTAGTATTATGTGGTGTTGCATCAGCTATTTTATTTTCATTAACCCCTGTATTAAAGAAAATGATGCATGGCGTTAAATAATACCGATTACGTTTTCAATATAGTCCTTCCCGAAGAAATCAAGAAGTTTCAATCATTTGTACTATTTTCAAAATGTATCGGCATTTATCACGTCGCAACTCCAAAATA
>JBDKJJ010000186.1:0-9238 GCA_039796635.1 Bacteroidota bacterium | reverse complement strand
CAAGAAAATTAATTCAACATTCACTAAATATCCTATTTACTTTTTCTGATTTACCTGTGAAAATTTTAACATGGTTTTCAATAATATGTTTCAGTTTATCAGCATTTTATAGTAGTTATATTTTTATTCGAAAATTAATTTGGGATGATTTTGCAAAAGGATTTCCAACCTTTGCAATAATGATTGGTTTAGGATTAGGAATGTTGTTTTTAGGATTGTCAATTATTGGTCAATATGTAATTAGAATCAATTCAAAAACTACGCAACGACCTATGTTTTATGAATCAGAAACCATTTTATAATTGAAGGATAAGGCGAAAATATTGTTTTTAGTTTCAGGCAACGGCGGTAATCTTCAATTTGTTTTTTTAGCAATAAAAAAATTTAATTTGCCATTTGAAATTCAGGCAGTGGTTGCTGATAGAAATTGCAATGCACTAATTTTTGCAAAAAAAAATAATATTCCATCGTACTTAATTTCATATTCCATTAACCATGAAATTGAATTAAAAAGTCTAATTCAATTTCATAAACCAAATTTGGTAATCACTACTTTTCATAAAATTATTGATGAAGAAATATTGAATCATTTTTCTAATACCGTATTTATCAATTTGCATTATTCATTACTACCTGATTTTAAAAAAACAATTGGAATGAAAGCCATTGAAATGGCTAAAGCGATGAATCGTAAAACTATTGGCGCTACAGTTCATGTGGTTGAAAAAGAGGTAGATGAAGGAAAAATAATTGCACAAGGAAAGTTTGAAGTAGATGAATGGGATAATCAAAACGTTGACGAATTAAAAGATATTGTTTTCAAAATGGGTTGCATTCTTTTGTTAAATGCAATTCTCATAACAATAATTTTAGATGGCAATCCTGAAAATATTACCATACAACTCAACAAAAAAAATGTAGTTATTGAAAATGATTTGGTTTATAAAATTGCTACTGATAATGAACTTAATGATATTTTTATGCTTGTAAAATCAATATAAATGACGATTCCATTTAACAAACCATATTTGAGCGGCAATGAAAATAAATATATTGAACAAGCCGTAAATAGTGGAAAAATATCAGGAGATGGATTTTTTACAAAAAGCTGTAATCATTTTTTTGAATCTAAATATAATTTCAAAAAATGTTTGTTAACCACATCGGGTACTGCAGCATTAGAGATGGCAGCAATTCTATTAAATATAAAAGAAGGCGATGAAGTTATAATGCCTTCGTTCACGTTTGTATCTACTGCCAATGCATTTGTGTTAAGAGGTGCTAAAATAGTTTTTGCCGATACATTACCCAATTACCCTTGTGTTGATGTTCGGCAAATTGAAAAATTAATCACCTCAAAAACTAAGGTTATTGTAGTAGTTCATTATGCTGGTATTGCTTGTGATATGGATGAAGTAATGGTAGTAGCTAATAAACACCACTTAAAAGTGGTTGAAGATGCAGCACACTCAATTGATTCTTTTTATAAAAATAAGCCATTAGGTAGCATAGGTCATCTATCAGCATTTAGCTTTCATGAAACTAAAAATGTAATGTGTGGTGAGGGTGGAATGCTTGTTATAAATGATGAATATTATAACACACGAGCTGAAATTATTAGAGAGAAGGGTACTAACAGAACGCAATTTTTTAACGGAGAAGTTGATAAATACAATTGGGTAGATATTGGTTCATCGTATTTATTATCAGATATTAACGCAGCTTTTTTATTTGCGCAACTTGAAAGTATTGACCGAATTCAAAAAAGAAGAATTGAAATTTGGAATAAATATTTTGAATTTTTAACGCCACTTGTTGAATGTGATTGGATTAAACTGCCTCAAACACCTTATTTTGCTACTAACAATGCGCATTTGTTTTATTTTGTTTGTAAGAATAATGAAACGAGAAACAAATTGCTGATGCATCTGAATTCATTAGGGATTTTAGCAGTATTCCATTATTTACCACTACACACCAGTCCGTATTACCAAAATAAATATCATGGAAACGAACTTGTTAATACCGACAATTTCTCAAATTGCTTAATTCGATTACCATTATTTTTTGAAATGACCAACAATCAGGTAATTACAATTTCAAATGCAATTAAAGTTTTTTTTAATCAAGAAACTTAATCGAATTAAATTTCTTTACTACTTCAATTCACCATTAAACCTTCGTACTTTTGCGTCATAAAATTTTGATTTGATTATGAGTGATAATGAAGTTGCAAAATCAACCGTAAGGACTAAAAAACCTGACTGGCTTCGAGTGAAGCTTCCGATTGGTAAAAATTATTTGCACGTACGTGGTTTAGTTGATAACTATAAATTACATACTATTTGCGAAAGCGGAAATTGCCCAAACATGGGCGAATGCTGGGGTGCAGGCACTGCAACATTTATGATATTAGGCAATGTTTGTACTCGTAGTTGCGGTTTTTGCAATGTGCTTACCGGCCGACCAACTGAATTGGATTGGGACGAACCAAAACGTGTAGCTGAAGCTATTCATTTAATGAAAGTAAAACATGCAGTTATTACATCAGTTAATAGGGATGAATTAAAAGATGGTGGTGCAAGTATCTGGGCTGCAACTATCAATGAAGTTAGAAAGTTAAATCCTGAAACCACTTTAGAAACTTTAATTCCTGATTTTATGGGGAAGCACGACAGCTTGGATTTAATAATTGAAGCTCATCCTGAAGTAGTATCTCATAATATTGAAACGGTTGAAAGACTTACCAAGCAAGTTAGAATTCAAGCAAAATATCAACGTAGTTTAGAAGTAATACAATATTTAAAAAATGGCGGAATGCGCACCAAATCAGGTTTAATGCTGGGTTTGGGTGAAACAAAAGAAGAAGTATTTCAAACTATTAAAGATTTAAAACAACATGGTTGTGATGTGTTAACTATAGGTCAATATTTACAACCAACCCCTAATCATCTGCCAGTGGCCGAATACATTCACCCAACTATTTTTGCCGAGTATAAAAGCTATGCTTTGTCAATAGGTTTTAGATGTGTTGAAAGTGGTCCGTTAGTTCGTTCATCTTATCATTCTGAAAAACATTTACACGATGAAATTTAATAAGCCCGCCTTTAATGGCGATGAACGCCAACGAAAAAATACTGATGCCCCTAAGAAATTTATAAAACGTGATAAGCCCGTTTATGATAATCTGCTATATGGCCGCCATCCTATCATTGAGGCTTTTATTGCTGGCAGAACATTAGATGTGATTTACACTCAAAAAGATTTGAAAAGTGAGATATTAGATGAGATACGATTAAAGGCAAAAGAACACAATGTGCCGATAAAATCTGTACCTAAAGAGAAGTTAGATTATTTAACATATCGTGCTAATCATCAAGGTGTGGCAGCTTTTATTTCAGAAATAAAATATGCTGAAAAAGAAGAAATTTTAGAGCAAGTATTAGCCAAAGGAAAAACACCTTTATTTTTAATTTTAGATAGCATAACTGATGTAAGGAATTTTGGTGCAATAGCCCGAACTGCTCTAGGTACAGGCGTTCAAGCTATTATTATTCCTAAAAGAAATAGTGCTCAAGTAAATTCAGATGCCATAAAAACTAGTGCCGGAGCATTAAATAAAATACCAGTTTGCCGTGAAGATGATTTAGTACAAAGCATTAAATGGTGCAAAGCACAAGGAATGCAAGTATTAGTGAGCGATTTAAAAGCTACGAAAAAAGTAAGTGAATTAGATTATACAAAACCAACTGCCATAGTTGTTGGTGAAGAGGCAGAAGGGGTTAATAAATTGATTATTAACCGAGCTGATGAAACGTTTATTATTCCTATTTTACCTGCGATGGATTCCTACAATGTAAGCGTTGCTTCAGGAATTATTTTGTATGAAGCAATGAAAGGAAGATTAAGCTAATCAATAATTATATGGAATTTTTGCCCGATAATTTTTTTGAAACAATAAAGCATTTTTTGAATATTCCTACTTCATTAATCGCAGGGTATTTATTTTTCAAAATACACCGCTTTGCAAAAAAAACTAGCCATAAAAATGCTGCTATTTTAGGAGAGTTAGTTGGTTGGGGCGGAATGATGTTAGCAGGATTATTATTTATCTATAGAGCCGTTCAGGGCTTTATGGAGTAATACCAATTCCAACAACAAAATAGTCAAAACTATTTCCTAGATGTGAAGTGGTAAATGCCGATACAGTTTGAAAATAGTACAAATGAGTGAAACGTTCCGATTTCTTCGGGATGGACTATAATGAAAACGTGATTGCTATAATATAAAAATAAAAACCCGAAGTCAAAATCTTTTATCTCTTAGTTCGCATCGCTATTTCAGTTCCTAACATTGCAGTAAAGTGAAATTGGTGTAAAATGCTAACATTTTTTTTGCGCTTTCTCTTCCCAAATTTGCACCAAGTGAATAATAGTTTCAACAGCTTTGTTCATATCCTGAATACTAACCCATTCTTGTTTGCTATGAAACGCATGTTCGCCAGCAAAAATATTCGGGCAAGGCAAACCCATGAATGATAAACGTGAACCATCGGTACCACCCCGAATGCTTGATAATACTGGCTTTAATCCAGCACGTTTCACTGCTTCAACTGCATATTCACATACTTGCGGATTAGCATCCAACACTTCTTTCATATTGCGATATTGCTCTGAAATTTTCAATTCAAAAGTGCATTTGTTGTAGTTAGATAAAACGGAAGTGGCTATATTTTTCAATTCTGCTTCTAATGCCAACAAAGTTTTGGTATCAAAAGCTCTGATGATGAATTTAATTTCTACTTGGTCTAATCCTCCATTGATAGCAGTTGGATGAATGAAAGGTTCTTTGTTTTCGGTAGTTTCAGGCGATTTATCTTTTGGTAAATGATTGATTATTTCAGCAGCAATTTTAATGGCATGTTGCATTTTGTTTTTTGCAAAACCCGGATGCGTTGGAAATCCTTTAATGATAAGGCTTGCGCCATCGGCACTGAAAGTTTCATTTTCAATATGACCTAATGTTTCGCCATCCATCGTGTAACCAAAATCCGCAGCTAATTTTTTCATGTCGGCTTTGTCAACGCCTCTGCCAATTTCTTCATCTGGTGTAAATAATATTCTGATTTTACCATGTTTGATTTCAGGATGATTCATTAAAAAATGAGCAGCATCCATAATTTCAGCCACACCAGCTTTGTTATCAGCTCCTAATAAAGTTGTGCCATCAGCAGTGATAATATCATTGCCGATTTGATTTTTTAAATCAACGTGTTCTGAAAATTTTATGATTTGAGAATTATCATTAGGCAATATCAAATCATTGCCTTGATAATTATTATGCACAATTGGTTTTACATTCAAACCACTGCAATCAGGCGATGTATCCATGTGTGAGCAGAAACACAACACCGGAACATTTTTAGTTGTATTACTTTCAATAGTAGCATACACATAGCCATGGTCGTCCATTTCAGCATCATTGATGCCGATAGCTTTTAATTCTTCTACTAATATTTTTCCTAAATTTTTTTGTTTTTCCGTGCTGGGGCAAGTAGGTGAATTTGGGTCAGATTGCGTATCAATTTGTACATAACGCATAAAGCGTTCGGCTGCTGTGAAGTGATAATTAAATAAGCTCATTCAAAAGTAAAATTTATTCGGCTAAGGTAATTTAAAGAATAAAAAACAAGAAAAATTAATTTCAATATACCAAAAGATGTTGGTTTGAATATAGTTCCATCCCTGAACAATCAAATAAATTTAGTAGTAATTAATAGTTATAGATTAAAATAAAATCTTATCTTCGCCGTCCAATTTTTTTAAACAAATAACAAAAAAGCAAAATGGAAGCAGTTAAAATCGAAGGCATGAGCAGAACTGATATGAGCCGCAAAGCTATCACAGCTGAGCGTTCAAAAGGGAATGTTCCATGCGTATTGTATGGCGGCGAACAGGTTGTTCACTTTTATGTTTCAGCAAAAGCTTTGAAACCAATGGTGTACACTCCTGATTTTAAAAGAGCCGAAGTAACAGTAAACGGGAAATCATTTCAATGTTTTATTCAAGACATTCAATTTGACCCGATTAAAGACAACGTAACTCACGTTGACTTTTTAGAACTTACTGAAGGGAAAAAAGTGATTCTTGATTTACCAGTTAAATTTGTAGGAACATCTAAAGGTGTTAGAGCCGGAGGAAAATTAATTCCACGTTTACGCAAATTAAAAGTAAAATCATTGCCTTCAGCATTACGTTCAAATTTAGAAATTAATGTAGAAGAATTAGAGTTAGGCAAAAACATTCGAGTGAAAGATGTTTCATTTGAAGGAATGGAAATTTTAACGGCACCGAACAATCCTATAGTGAGTGCATTTGTAACACGTCAGTTAAAACAAGCCGAAGAAGCTGCTAAACCAGCTGCCAAAGCTGCCGCTGCTGCTCCTGCTGCCGCTGCCGCAAAAAAATAATTTAAAGTAATTTTTTAAAAATCCCATTCTGTAATTTACAGAATGGGATTTTTTTTATGCAAAAAAATTTTTATTAATAAAAATACTTTTTGTACTTTCAACCATCGCAAGAAAACATAGTAAGGCGAAATTATTATGGCTACAGTTACAAAAAAATCAGCAAGTAAAACTACAAAAAAGCAACCTGCAAATAGAATTGCAGAAGTGAATGAACAAGTGACGCATAAAGATGCTTTAAAAGGTATTCAAAAGGTTGCAGTAAAAAATCCAAAACTTGGGAAAGAGCTGCACAGTCATTTTGGATTTGATAGTTTTAAGGGAAATCAAGAAGATATTATTGAATCTATTTTATCAGGGAAGGATACTTTTGTAATTATGCCTACAGGGGGTGGCAAATCAATGTGCTATCAACTACCAGCATTAATGTTAGAAGGAACAGCAATTATTATTTCACCATTAATTGCTTTAATGAAAAATCAAGTAGATGCTATCAGAAGTTATGGTGAAAATGATGCTGTGGCTCATTTTTTAAACTCTTCATTAACTAAAGTTCAAGCCAAAAATGTAAAAGATGATATAAAAGCAGGGAATACAAAAATGCTTTATGTAGCACCTGAAACCTTAACTAAAGAGGAAAATATTGAGTTTTTCAAGGGTATAAAAGTGTCATTTGTGGCAGTTGATGAAGCCCATTGTATTAGTGAATGGGGGCATGATTTTCGCCCAGAATATCGGCGCATTAAAGAAATGATTAAAAACTTTAAGCAGCGAATTCCACTAGTAGCCTTAACTGCAACGGCAACACCTAAGGTGCAAAGTGATATTTTGAAAAACTTAGGGATGAATAAACCTGACGTTTTTATTTCATCATTTAATCGCCCCAATTTAATGTATGAAGTACAACCAAAACGCAAGAAAGAAGAAACGATAAAAGAAATAATAAAATTTGTTCGTAAACATAACGGAAAATCAGGCATCATCTACACTTTAAGTAGAAAAATGGCTGAAGAAATCGCTCAAATTTTATCGGTTAATGGAATAAAAGCAGTGGCTTATCATGCCGGGTTAGAAGCTGCCGTACGAAGCCAACGGCAGGATTGGTTTTTGATGCAGGAAGTAGATGTAATTGTGGCTACCATTGCTTTTGGGATGGGAATTGATAAGCCAGATGTAAGATTTGTGATTCATTATAATTTTCCTAAAAGTTTAGAAAACTACTACCAAGAAACAGGAAGAGCTGGTAGAGATGGATTAGAAGGCATTTGCCGAAGTTATTATTCCTACAATGATTTATTGAAGTTAGAAAAATTCATGAGAGATAAGCCTATGGCCGAACGTGAATTAGGCGGACAACTTTTAATGGAAATGGAAGCATTTGCTGAAACTTCCGTTTGCCGTAGGAAATTCATCTTACATTATTTTGGCGAAAACTTACAACAGGAAAACTGTGGAATGTGTGATAATTGTGTTCACCCAAAAGAACATCAAGAAGGAAAGGATTTTATTACAACTGTTTTAAAAACCGTAAAATCTGTTGGCGAAAATTATGGTATCGATTATATCGTAAAAATAATTTGTGGTAAAAAAGACCAGCAAATTGTTATGTTTGGTCATGATAAAATAAAAGAATATGGCTCAGGTAAAGCGCATGATGAGCATTTCTGGAGTTCAATCGTTCGCCATGCTTTAATAAATAATTTTATTCGAAAAGATATTGAACAATATGGCTTATTGAAATTTACGAATGAAGGAAAAGAGTTTTTGAAAAAACCTTCAAGTGTTATGGTTACTGTAAATCATAATTATGAAGTAGTGGAAGATACTGATGATGATGATGTAATAACTAACAACGGCGGCGGCGGTGGTGCATTAGATACCCAACTTTTAAAAATGTTGAAAGACTTGGTAAAACAAGTTGCTAAAGAAAAAAAATTACCTCCGTTTGTGATTTTTCAAGAGCCATCAATCAATGATATGGCTACTATGTATCCTACAACTTTACAAGAGTTAGAAAATTGTCAAGGTGTAAGTAAAGGAAAGGCTGTTCGTTATGGAAAACCTTTTGTAGAGCTAATTGCCAAGTATGTAGAAGAAAACAATATTGACCGACCATTAGATTTTTTAATCAAAACGGTAGCAAATAAATCAGCAGCAAAAGTTCAAATCATTCAAAATATTGATAAAAAAATTCCGTTAGATGAAATTGCCCGTCAGAGAGCAATGAGCATGGTTGAATTAGTAACAGAATTAGAAACCATTGTAGCCAGCGGCACCAAATTAAATTTGAGCTATTATATCAATGAGCATATTGACGAATATACTCAAGAGGAAATTTTTGATTACTTCAAACATGCTGAAACGGATGATATCGCAACCGCAGTAAATGAATTAGGGAAAGAAGATTTTGACTTTGAACAAGTGCAATTAATGCGTTTGAAATTTATGAGTGAGTTGGGGAATTAATATTTTAAATTATGAAGAGAAAAACATTTTTAATTGGGATTGCATTTTTTCTAATTAACCATTTCGGATTTTCTCAAACCACTTACTACATAAGCACTTTAGGCAATGATGCTGACAATGGCACCACTATTTCAACACCTTGGAAAACGATTAAAAAAGCACTCACTACTGTTTCAGCAGGAAGCATTATTGAAATTTTTACAGGTAAATATTCCGAAAAAATAATTCCGTTAGTTACAGGGTTGCCATCCAATTATATCACGGTAAAAAACTATCAAAATGATTCAGTAGTGATTGATGGTGCAG
>JBDKJJ010000185.1:0-11665 GCA_039796635.1 Bacteroidota bacterium | reverse complement strand
GTTGTATCAGGTGGGCAAAAATTTGATTTATTGCTTGTTACCATCGTAACTGTGTATGTTCCGGTATTACAAAAACAATGGCTGAAACTTGGATAAGCACCGTTAGGCGCTACAGCAAAATTATATACTACAGGTGCGCCGCAAGCCCCAGCACTAACAATAAATTTAATATGGGTTGAATCAGTAGGAGGGGGATAAACTTTAAAATTACATTTAAAAGTCATGCATGTATTAGCTAATGTACCGCCAGTAGCACAATGCAATGAATCAGAAAATGTTCCTATAATTCCATTAATTACTACAGCCTTTGGTACTATTAAAGTATCAGAACAACCATTGTTCACAATCACATAATGAGCATCAAAATGGCCAGTATCATCAAAACATACTTTTGGGCTATCACATACAAAACTTTGTACAACTGGGGTTTGATCATCAGGTTTAGTAAAATACCAATGGCAAACCTTAAGCACACAAGATGGAGAACTATTTGGTGGAGGAATCAAACCAGGAACATTTGGATTTACCGAAACACATGCTTGCTTTTTAACTAAACATTGTATTGGTGGTGCCATCTGAATTACTGGCGTCATCTTATGACCAATTTTAATAATTTTATACCTTGTAATTGTATCTACACAAGCAAATCCATTTTGATTATGGGCAATATGCGTTACTTTAAGTGTATAGCATGTATCAATATTACATCCATATAAATGGCGCAATGTATCATCAGTAGTTACTATTGGAGGTGTACCATCTCCTAAATCAAAAATATATAATGAATCAGTTTTAGGAAATACACTAATTTTTGTATAAAATGAATCACAGCCATTTAATTTAGTTATTGATAATGAACCATTTGGTTTTTGTTGTGAAACTGTAATTGAATCAACAGAACAACAACCTCCATTTGCACTACTTTGACATGTTTTTAAATAAATTTTAAAGTTACCGAAATTTGAAAAAGTGGTACAAAAGGTTGTAGTATTGCTTAGCGGTGAACTATTCAATGAATTTACAAACCACTCATACGTTGCACCCGATAAATTATTGGCTGGTGTACTTGCATTGAAACAAAATTGATTTCCTAATGAACAATAACTTGCCATGGTTGGCGGAGTTAAGTTAATATGAGCGGTAGGAGATGGCATTATAGTAATTTGAAAACATCCGCTATAGTTAACGGTGCAATTATTGCAAAGATTTGTAACTTGATTATTCTGAAAACAAATGTTATAAACTACTGGTATTGATGTACCGCATGGTAAACTAAATGATGATGGTTGAGAAGAATTAATAGTTCCTAAAACAATTGGAGACCCACCCAATCCTACAGGTGTGGCAATTAAAGTTCCACTAATAGTACATATAGGATTTGAGATAGGATTTGAAGTTGCATTAAGTGATACTTGAAAAGTTTTACCACAACAAACTTGAGTTGTATTAGCTGACAAACTGTTAACAGTTACCCCTTGTAAACAAACTGCGTTACTCAAAGTAGCTGTATCAGCACAGCCTGTAATTGAATCTTTTACTGCTAAAATCACATCCTTACAACCATAACTATTAAATATATTACTTACATTCGGGTTAGATGAGGGACCAAATGCAGGTGAAAAAGGTGGGGCCGTATTTGGTGGAAACCACCAAGTATAAATTCCTGTTCCAATTAATGAAGTAGCTGATGCATGTAAAGCAATAGTTGATGGCGCAAGGCATGTATTTCCGCCTGTAACTGCAATGGTTGCATTAGGTGAGCAAGGCACACTAAGCATACAGGGCTTCGTGATTACTTTTGAGCATCCATTTGCATCAACAACTGATATGGTAACTGTATAACATGGTGGAAACGTATTTTTACATGAATAGGTATGGGATACAGGTATTGCACTTGAGGTAGTTTGAGTTTGATTATCCCCAAAAAACCAAGTGATTGGGCCAAATGGTGCAGTTCCTGAACTAATATTAGGGGTAAGAGTAGTTGTTAAACTGCCGCAGCTTAAAGTATCAGAAGCCGAAAAAGTTGGATTAGGTATTGGATAAACCTTTGCAATACATGTACAAAATGAATCTTTTTGCCCTGTAGTTCTATTAATTAATGTTAAACAAAGCTTATACGAACCATATACAGTAAGCGAATAACCAGTTCCGGTAGAAGCTGATGCACCGCCTTTAGCAGTAATGAAACTTATACCCCAAGGGGCAGCACAATTTAAATTATTACTGATTTGAAGTTTCCAAATGGCTGAATCATAAGTTCCTGTTGAGCAATTATTCAATTGAATAAAAAAAGCACCACATTGTGATACCGGAAAACTTTGCCCTGAACTGGCACTAAAACATGCATGAGGAGCTTGAGCCATCCCCTGCCTTACCATTAACATCAATGAAAACAAAGCTATTAAGTAAAATTTACGCATATACGCTTTTTTGAAATTTAGAAATCTACAATTATTCGAGAAAATTAAATCTATAAATCAGAAATTACAATAAGTAATTCTACTAATGTTAAATTTATTTTGGTTATAAAAATACAATTTCATTATTGAAAACATTTTTTTTTTGCACACACAATTTTGTTGAATAAATTCAATGCATTTAATTCTAAACAACAATTAAAAAAATTCAAGTAACAATAAGTATTAAAACAATATTCGTATTTTGGCGGCTAATTATTTTTTTTATTTTTAATAAAAGTTTAAATGGCTGATTGGAAACAAAATATTGACTTAACCAAAATACCAAAACATATTGCCGTGATAATGGATGGCAATGGTAGATGGGCAAAACAACAAGGCAATGCTCGTATTTTTGGTCATGAAAATGGCGTTACCTCTGTTCGTGATATCGCTGAAGGCTGTGCTGAAATTGGAGTTGAATATTGCACCTTGTACGCCTTTAGCACTGAAAATTGGAATAGACCAAAAGATGAAGTTGATGCATTGATGATGCTATTGGTAAGCACGTTAAAAAGCGAATTAGAAACCTTGAATAAAAATAATATTAGATTGTTAGCCATCGGTAATTTAGCATCATTACCTCAACAATGCTATAATGAATTGCTTGAAACTATTGAAAAAACTAAAAATAATACACGATTAAATTTAGTATTAGCATTAAGCTATAGCAGTTATTGGGAAATTACTGAGGCAGTAAAAAAAATAGCTCAAAAAGCCAAAAGTTCAGAACTCAATATTGAAGATATTACTCCACAAATTATTGATGCTCACTTGAATACTGCTGGATTCCCGAACCCTGAATTAATGATTAGAACAAGCGGTGAGCATAGGCTTAGTAATTATTTATTGTGGCAATTAGCATACGCTGAATTTTATTTTACTGAAATTTTATGGCCCGATTTCAGAAAAAAAGATTTAGCAGATGCTATTTATGACTACCAAAACAGAGAACGAAGATTTGGTAAAACCAGCGAACAAGTTGCCAATCAACCAACACAATAATTGTTTTATTTTTTAGTTTAATTGTTTTTAATTTTAGATATTATAAATACGTGAAATTTATCCGATTTTTTTTAATACAGTTTTTTGTAATCACAATTTTTACAAATGCCTTTTGCCAAACCGAAAATTTACCAAATGCGCCGCAATCATATGAATTAGGTGGTTATACCATTAGTGGCACAAAATACCTTGATCAAGATATTTTGAAAACATACACAGGCTTAGTAGTAGGTCAAAAAGTAACTATCCCTGGCGAAGAAATCGGGAAAGCTATTAATGCACTTTGGAAACAAGGCTTATTTGCAAACATCGGAGTAGAAATTACAAATATTTCAGGAAGCACAATTTTTTTAAATATTGCTCTTACCGAACGCCCACGTTTAGGAAAATGGACTTACAGAGGAATAGGAAAAGGTGATGCAGAAGATTTGAACAAGAAAATACAACTCATCAAAGGGAAAGTTTTTACTGAAAATTTAAAAACAAATTCAATTCAATCTATTAAAGATTATTACTTTGAAAAAGGCTATACAGCCGTTGAGGTAAAATGTTTTGAATCGGTTGATAGCATCATGCGAAACACTACTAATCTTTTGTATTTAATCATAAAAGGAAAAAAGTTGAAAATTGAAGATATTTATTTTGTTGGAAATGATAATGTGGCGCCAAGCAAATTAAAACGGTTGATGAAAGACACAAAAGAAAGAGCAAGAATAAGACCTTTAACCAAAAATGACATTATCGCCCTTCAACATTTTTCTTTTAAAAAATTTACTTCAGGATTAAATCATCTAACCCTTCCTGTTTTAAGAGATGAAATGTGGAACAGATTCAGGTTAAATATTTTCTCTGCATCAAAATATCGCCGTGAAGACTTTGAAGGCGATAAGCAAAAAATAGTTGACTACTATAATAGCAAAGGATTCAGAGATGCTGAAATAATTGGTGACACTTCATACAAAAATGCAAAAGGAAATTTAGTACTTACTATTAAATTAAATGAAGGTAAAAAATACTACTTCCGTAATTTTTATTGGAAAGGAAATACCAAATATAGTGACAAAGAATTATCATCTGTTTTAGGGATTAAACGTGGTGATATTTATGACAAAAATGAATTAGATTCAAGATTAAACATGAACCAGAATAGCACTGATGTCAGCTCATTGTACATGGATGATGGTTATTTATTTTTTCAAATCACACCCAATGAAATAGCAGTTGATAAAGATTCAATTGATATGGAAATCAGAATTTATGAAGGAAAACAAGCCACTATCAATAAAATCATTATTAAGGGAAATGAAAAAACAAATGAGAATGTAATTCGCCGTGAAATAAGAACTATTCCTGGGCAAAAATTTAGCCGAAGCGATATTGTTCGTTCGAATAGAGAGATTGCAACTTTAGGTTTTTTTAATCAAGAGAAAATTGGTATTACTCCTATTCCTCATCCTGAAGATGGAACTGTAGATATTGAATATAATCTTGAAGAAAAATCTACTGACCAAATTGAATTGCAAGCAGGCTATGGCGGCGCTTACACTGGGTTAATTGGAACTCTTGGTTTCAATTTCACTAACTTCTCAAGCCGTAATTTATTTAAAGCCAAATCATGGAATCCGATACCAAGTGGCGACGCACAAAAATTAGGTTTACGTGTTCAAAGTACGGGTAAAATTTACCAATCAGGTTCTCTATCATTTACAGAACCATGGCTTGGTGGCAAACGCCCGAATTCATTGTCGGTTGCATTGTACGCAACTAATTATAACACAACAGTTAGCAATGTTGCAGGTAATCAATTAACGGTTGGTATTTCTACAAGTATTGGTAAACGATTAAAATTTCCTGATGATTATTTCACTTACATAAAAGGAATTAATATAGAACGTTATTTTCTAAAAAATCAGAACACTGCTTTCATTCCAATTTCAACAGGAACAGCAAACAACTTTAATTTTGAACAAACTATTTCACGTTCATCAATCAACCAACCATTATATCCACAAAGTGGTTCACGAGTTTCGTTATCACTAAAAGTAACACCTCCATATTCTTTATTAAGCAATAAAGATTACAGCACTTTATCTGATACAAAAAAATATGAATTTGTTGAATATCATCGTTGGAGATTCACATCTGAATGGTTTACACCACTTGATAAAAGCAAAAAATTTGTATTAAGAACCGCTGCTAAATTCGGATTTTTAGGAAGCTATAGTTCGCAAGCAGGCTCATCACCATTTGAAAGATTTTCAGTAGGTGGCGATGGAATTACAGGCTACCGTCAATATGGATTAGAAATTATTGCATTACGTGGCTATGATATTTTCACCCCTAGCCGGAATGCTGCATTGTTCAACAAATTTACCATGGAATTACGTTATCCAATTTCGTTAAATCCTTCAAGTACTATTTATGCTCAAGCATTTATTGAAGGCGCAAATGCTTGGACAAGTTTTAAAAATTATGATCCATTCAAATTAAATCGTTCGGCGGGTTTAGGGTTAAGAGTATTTTTACCAATGTTTGGTTTGCTTGGAGTTGATTATGGCATTCGCTTTGATAACATCTATAATGAAAGTGGTGTACTTAGTCAAAGAAGTATTTTATCAAAAGGCTCTAAATTTGCTGATGCTGGTAAATTCAACATTATCTTAGGCTTTGAACCTGAATAATTTTTTATATTAATTCAATAACGAAACAAAATTTAAAATTTATGAAAAAGATTTTAATCCTATTATCCATCGTATTTTTTACAAGTACTGCATTTGCTCAAAAATATGCTTATGTAGATACTAAATATATTCTTGAAAATATTCCTGAATATACTAAAGCGCAAAAGCAATTAGATGATATTTCGGCTGGTTGGCAAAAAGAAATTGAAGCCAAGTACAAAGAAATTGATGAAATGTATAAAAATTATCAAGCCGAACAGGTTTTGCTTTCAGATGATATGAAGAAAAAACGTGAGCAAGAAATAATGGATAAAGAGAAAAAAGTAAAAGAACTTCAAAAACAAAGATTTGGTTTTGAAGGGGATTTATTTAAAAAACGTCAAGATTTAATTAAGCCAATTCAAGATAAAATATTTGATGCGATACAAAAAATGGCACAAGCAAAAAGTTGGGATTTAGTATTTGATAAATCAGCAGGCGGAAGTGCTTTGTTATATTCAAACCCGAGCTTAGATAAAAGCAATGATGTATTAAAAGCAATGGGTTACAAACCAGGTGATAATAAAGAAGCTAAAGACGCTAAGGATTCTAAATAATACAATTAAATAATGTAAAAGCCCCAAGTAATAAATACTTAGGGCTTTTTTATTGAATAAAATTTTTGATTAAATTACATTTTAACCCATTTCAAATTGTACTTTTTATAATTGATATAAATTGAAATTAGATAAACTCCTTTGTTTAACTTAGCTACTGATGGCAACATTAAATAGGCGTTTAAATGATGATAAGTTGGAATTGATTCTTGAATTAATTGAACACCATCTGGACTATAAATTTCAACTTTACAATTTTGACTAAAATCGCTATGAAGATATAAGTTCAAATCATTGCAAGGATTTGGAAATATTGTTGGCTTCATCTCATTTGTATTTATTGAAATTATATTTTCAGAAAGCAATTTATCAGCAATTGAGAAATCAGGAATTCCATAACCCAATGAATCAGTTGGTGTTTGATAAAAATTTGCCGAACGCATAATTGCTTCTTCAATTTCCAAAGCCGTTTTATCAGCATATTTTTGCCACAAACAAGCCGCCATACCACATAACAATGGTGATGCGAATGAAGTACCACTGCCCCACTCTATTGAATTATTATCGCTTATCAAAGCTGTATTTTCACCCATTGTGCAAACAGATGGCTTTACCCTTCTATCAGCACTATAACCATACGAACTGAAATAAGCATGTTTCCTAAATTCATCAACAGCACCCACTGTTAAAATATTTTTTGCGTCAGCTGGCGTACCAATATGAAACCACGAACTTGCACCTTCATTTCCTGCTGAAATACATACTATCATTCCTTTAGAACCAGCTAATGATGCAGCTTTTGAAGCAGGACAAGTTTTTCCATCCATATCAATATAAGCATGATTATATTTTGCATCATCAAACCAATTATAGCCTAATGATGAATTGATTAAATCAGCGCCGCTACTATCAGCTTTTTCGGCTCCTATGCTCCAAAAATATTCTTCAACAGGGTATTCAGATGAAACATCTTCAGTTTCATATAAATAAAATGAAGCATCGGGCGAAGTGCCTACAAAATATTGTTGTTCGTTAGTACTCATGCATGATAATACTGATGCTCCATGCTTTGCATCTGTAAAAACAGAATCACGTTGATGTACAAAATCATAAAAATCTAAAACTCTGTTTTCAGTAAATAAATTTGTAAATGCATCATTTGTATGTACGTTTTTAAATCCGCCATCCAACACCGCAATTTGCATTCCTTTACCTGTAAATCCTTCACGATGCAAAAAATCTATATTACACATTTTAATTTGTGTGGCAGCATATCCATAATCATTATATCCAAAATTTTTAGAAGATAATTCTGTATTTGATTCTTCAAACTTATGAATTTGTGAAGAGGATTTACCAGCATTTTTTACTTGAATGTGTGATTTCACAAACGGAAAACTATATACTTTATTTAATGCTGTTTGGTTTTGAGTAGTAATCAAAACACCATTTAACCATTTGGTTCTACCTACAATTTTTACACCAGTTGCAATAATGCTATCCACATATTTTGGTACCAAAGGCAAATCAGTTGAATCAATTTTTATGTTTTGTTTGCTGCGGCGCAAAATGGCTCTGTTACTTAAATATGCGGAAGGATTATTAAATGTATAACTTGATTTTTTATTAGCAAATTCAATAAAAAAAACTTGTGCTTTTAATTGAAAGCAAAGTGATAATAAAATAAAAAGAAGGATTGTTTTTTTCAAAATCAAAGATTTAATAATTGTAAATTAAACAACTTTATCGCGTTGAATAAATGCAATTCTAATACTTTTTCTTGTAAGTAGTTAATTCAATTATTACATACAAATTGATAGCAATCCACAATCTTTCAACATAGTTATAATATAACTTTGAAATCAAAATTTGAAACCTTACTTTTGCGACTCAAAAAAAAATCATATTTTAATATATCTACAATGAACAAAGGCAAAGTAAAGCAGATAATCGGAGCTGTTGTTGACGTAAGTTTTGAAGGCGAAGGCAACAAATTACCTGAAATTTTAAGTGCATTAATCATTAAACGTGATGGCATGTCGGACTTAGTATTAGAAGTTCAACAACACTTAGGTGAAGAAGCTGTACGTGCTATTGCCATGGATTCTACCGATGGTTTGTGCCGTGGTACTGAAGTAATTGATACAGGTAGCAATATTAAAATGCCTACTGGTGATAAAATCTTAGGTCGTTTGTTCAACGTAACTGGTGACGCTATTGATGGTTTACCTGAAGTATCAAAAGAAGGCGGTAGAGCAATTCATAATGCACCTCCTAAATTTGAAAACTTAAGTACATCAGCTGAAATTCTTTTCACAGGTATTAAAGTTATTGATTTGATTGAGCCTTATGCAAAGGGTGGTAAAATCGGTTTATTCGGTGGTGCTGGTGTAGGTAAAACAGTATTGATTCAAGAATTGATTAACAATATCGCTAAAGGACACGGTGGTTTATCAGTGTTTGCAGGTGTAGGTGAAAGAACTCGTGAAGGAAATGATTTGCTTCGTGAAATGTTGGAAGCAGGCATTATGAAATATGGCGATGCATTCATGCATAGCATGGAAGAAGGTGGTTGGGATTTATCAAAAGTTGATTTGAATGGTTTGAAAGATTCAAAAGCTACATTCGTATTTGGTCAAATGAACGAACCTCCAGGAGCCCGTGCTCGTGTGGCTTTGAGCGGTTTGACAATTGCTGAAAATTTCCGTGATGGCGATGGCAGCGATTCAAAAGGTAAAGACATTTTATTCTTCGTAGATAATATCTTCCGTTTCACACAAGCAGGTTCTGAAGTATCAGCGTTGTTAGGTCGTATGCCTTCAGCGGTAGGTTACCAACCAACATTAGCAACTGAAATGGGATTAATGCAAGAACGTATCACTTCTACAAAACGTGGTTCAATCACATCTGTACAAGCGGTTTACGTACCTGCGGATGACTTAACAGATCCAGCTCCAGCAACTACATTTGCTCACTTAGATGCTACTACTGTATTGAGCAGAAAAATTGCAGAATTAGGTATTTACCCAGCGGTTGACCCATTAGATTCTACTTCAAGAATTTTAACTCCTGAAATTGTTGGTGATGCACATTATAACACAGCTCAACGTGTGAAATTAATTTTACAACGTTACAAAGAATTACAAGATATCATCGCTATCCTTGGTATGGATGAATTGAGTGAAGAAGATAAATTAGTTGTAAGTCGTGCTCGTCGTGTTCAACGTTTCTTATCTCAACCATTCCATGTGGCTGAACAATTTACAGGTTTGAAAGGTGTATTGGTACCAATTGAAGAAACTATACGTGGATTTAATATGATTATGGATGGTGAAGTTGACCAATATCCTGAATCAGCATTCAACTTAGTTGGTACTATTGATGATGCAATTGAGAAAGGTAAGAAAATGATGGAAGCAGCTAAAAACTAGTTGATAGTCATAAGTCATATGTAGTAAGTAAATACAAAGACAATGAATAATTTTAAAGATTTAGTTGTTTGGCAAAAAAGTATTGAACTCACTAAAAAGATTTATTCTGCTACTGAAATTTTTCCTGAAAAAGAAAAGTTTGGACTTACAAATCAATTACGAAGAGCAGCAGTATCAATATCTTCAAATATTGCGGAAGGAGCTGGTAGAGATTCGCAAAATGAATTTGCTCACTTTTTAGCAATAGCAAAAGGTTCAAGTTATGAAGTAGAAACGCAAGTAATTATTGCTAACGAATTGGGCTACATAACTGATGAAGAACAAACAGAAATTTCCAATTCAATAAATGAAATTCAAAAAATGATAGCAGGTTTGAAGAAAAGTATTCAGAAATAATTTTGATTTTTTCTTACGACTAAAAACTTACGACTTATGACTTTAGAGATATTAACACCAGAAAAAAAATTCTTCAGCGGCGAAGTGGAAAGCGTTTTGTTTCCAGGCTCTGATGGTAAATTTGAAATATTAAAAGGCCATGCGCCATTAATTTCTTCGTTGAAAAGCGGTGAAATTAGAATTCGTCAAAATTCAAAAGACACTGTTATTACTATTAATGGTGGTTTTGTTGAAGTAATTAATGACAAATTAAATGTGATGGTAGAAGGAGCAAAATAAATATGCTTATCAATTAATAAAAAAGCCAATTCATTTTTTTGAGTTGGCTTTTTTATTTTACGATTTTAAATAATGCCAAATACTTTTTTTCAATTTAAACAATTTATAGTTCATCAAGATAAATGCTCGATGAAAGTAAGTACCGATGCTTGCTTATTGGGTGCTTGGTCTACATTGGCTAGTACAGCAAATAGTATTTTAGATATAGGCACAGGTACAGGTGTATTAAGTTTGATGTTGGCGCAAAAAAATAAGGAAGCGAAAATAGATGCTGTAGAAATTGAACACGATGCATTTTTACAAGCTTCTGAAAATTTCAATAACTCCATTTTTCGAAATCAAATAACTTGCTACCATCAAAGCATTCAAGATTTTGCTACTACAACTAATAAAAGGTATGATGTAATTATATCTAACCCACCCTACTTTGAAGGTGATTTAAAAGCTAATAACACAAAAGATAATCTTGCCAAGCACAGCGCTGCACTTAGTTTAGAAGAATTAATTAATTGTATTCATCAATTACTTACTGATGATGGTGTAGCTTTTATAATATTGCCATTACATAGAATTAATGAAATAAAACTGCCGTTAGAAAAAATATGTTTTATCCAAGATAATCCTAAAGCAAATATTAAACGAGCTATGGTAAAGTTGAGTAAAACTACAACAACTATTAATGAAGAAACTTTATTATTAAAAGATGAAAACGGAAACTACACCAAGGATTTTATTGAATTAATGAAGCAGTATTATTTGTTTTTGTAATCAAATGCACTAAATTCTTGACTGTAGTTTCTTCATATTTTTTAAATTAT
>JBDKJJ010000184.1:0-14243 GCA_039796635.1 Bacteroidota bacterium | reverse complement strand
TTAACCCTCCACCACCATCAACTTCGCAAACTTCAACATAATTTTTTTTGTGCCGAGTTGTTCAAAATCAATTGTGGCAAAACTGTTGTCAGCAATGCCTTCTAAAATTGTGAGTTTTCCTTTACCAAATTTTTCATGAAAAACAGTGTTGCCAACTTGCAATAAATTATTTGGTGTTGGCTTGAAATCAGGAATGGGTGCAATGTTCACCGTTGGTTTGTTCAACACCGAAGGTTTTGAAATTGAATTTCCTTCAAATGGTTTTTCAGGTTTACGTTGAAAATTATTTCGTGAATTATTGTTGTTGCTAAATGCACTATTCAGAGTTTTAAATCCACTCACTTTGCCAAAATCCTGATTGGCGGCTGGTTTGCGCAAGCCTACAAAAGTTGAATGTTCATCAGGCACTTCATCAATAAACCTACTTGGTTCGCAATAAATCAATCTTCCAAAACGATAACGATTCAAAGCATAAGTAAGAAACAAATTTGATTTTGCTCTGGTTACTGCCACATAAAATAATCGGCGCTCTTCTTCCAACGCATTTCTATCATCACTGCTCATGTTTGATGGAAATAATTCTTCTTCCATCCCTACCACAAAAACCGTATGAAACTCCAAACCCTTTGCTGAATGCACTGTCATGAGTTTTACTTTATTATCATCGCCATCTTTGTCATCCGCATTGGTGAGCAAAGTAATTGTTTGCAAATAGCTTCCCAAAGTTTTATCAACCACTTCGCCCGTGTCTTCATTCACTTTGGTTTCGTCAGTAAATTCTTTGATGGAGTTGAGCAACGTCTGAATATTTTCATATCTACTTACACCTTCCACCGTTTTATCTTCGTACAATTCTTTCAAAATTTCGGTTTGCTTCGCAATGTGCAAAGCTAAGTCTGATGCGTTGTGTGTGGCAAGCATGGCGTTGAAACTTTTTATCATCCACAAAAAATCTTCCACAGGTTTGCCAGCTTTGATGCCATACAATGGTGCATTTTCTAACACTTCCCACAAACTTTTTCCTGCTTCATTCATGGCTACTGTGGCTCGTTCCAAAGTGGTTTTACCAATGCCACGGGTTGGATAATTGATGATGCGGCGCAATGCTTCTTCATCATTAAAATTTACGGTCAAGCGCAAATAACCCAACAAATCTTTCACTTCCTTTCGTTGATAAAAACTGATGCCACCATACACTCGGTAAGAAATATCCATTCGGCGCAATGCTTCTTCAAATGCACGGCTCTGGCTATTGGTGCGATATAAAATAGCGAACTCTTTGTTGTGCAACTGATGTCGCATTTTCATTTCGAAAATATTATCAGCTACATATTTTCCTTCGTCGTTGTCAGTAGCAACTTGCACTACTTTTATTTTATCGCCTTCGCCATTGGATGTATAAGTTTCTTTTTTTAATTGATTTTTATTTTGTCGAATCACTTCATTGGCAGCCTTCACAATGTTTTGTGTGCTTCTGTAATTTTCTTCAAGTTTGTAAATATTTAAATCAGGATAATCTTTTTCAAAATTCAAAATGTTGGCAATCGTAGCACCACGAAACGCATAAATACTTTGTGCATCATCACCCACCACACAAATGTTTTCATTCACTGCCGATAGTTTTTTAACGATAGAATATTGAGCATAGTTGGTATCCTGAAACTCATCAACCATTACATACTTAAATTTTTGTTGGTACTTGTAACACACGTCAGGAAAGCGTTCCAACAATTCATGCATTTTCATCAACAAATCATCAAAATCCATTGCACCACTTTGAAAACATCGTTTGGCGTACAACTCATACAGCTTGCCCATAGCAGGGCGATGCGCCATTCTATCTTCGGTACTGAGTTCAACACTTCCGTTGTATTGTTGCCAAGTGATTAAAGAATTTTTTGCGGCTGAAATTCTGTTCAGCACTGTGTTGGGCTTGTAAAGTGTATCGTTTAAATTTTGCTCTTTGACAATATTTTTGATTAATGATTTTGCATCATCCGTATCATAAATGGTAAAGTTGCTGGGGTAACCTAATTTTTCAGCTTCAATGCGTAACACTCTGGCGAAGATGCTGTGAAATGTACCCATCCATAAATTTTTTGCTTCATTGCCTACCAACCTCATAATACGTTCTTTCATCTCTGCCGCTGCTTTGTTGGTGAACGTGAGCGACAAAATATTAAACGGGTCAATACCATTTTGAATCATGTGCACAATGCGATATGTAAGCACACGAGTTTTGCCCGAGCCAGCGCCAGCAATAATCATTACAGGTCCGTTGATACATTCCACAGCATTGCGTTGTGGTTCGTTGAGTTCATCTAAATAATTCATTACGCAAAAGTAAAAATATCAATTACCATAAAGGCAGGAAGAGGGGAGAAAATTTATTGGAAGAAATTCTTTATTCGTAATTCGATTGTTCGGCTCTTCGATTATTTTTTTTTGAATGACGAAAATTCGAGTTTTGGAATGGAGAGAGTTAGAATTAAAATGCAAACATTACATTTAAATTGCGCCTAAAACTTCTATAATATTAATTCTATTTTCGATTATTATAAAGCGATAAATAAGACTTTTTTCAGAACAACCAATGTCTTCATTCACAAAAAAATTGTCAGAAATCACCAACTCATAAACTTTTGTTTGACTATCATAGCTTAAAGAAATTGAATCTTCGCATTTCTTTGATTTAGGAATATTTTTAGTTTTCACATCTCGTAAAAAGATTGGCATTGAGAATTTATGTTTGTTTTCAAATTCTCGAAGCTGAATTTTTTTTCTAAAAATTTCTAATTCTGGTTTCCAAAATAAGATAGCATCGGTTGACTCAACCAATGTTTTTGAAATCTTTGGTCGGAATTTATTATAGGCTTCAAATATTGTTTTGAAAGTTGAATCTGATTTTAATGGTTCTTTCAAACTTTCTTGCGCCACACAAAAATTGGCGACAAATAAAAACAGGAAAAGTTATTTTAATTTCATTTTTAATAAAGGCTATAAAAAAAGGAGAGTTTTATAAGCTCTCCTTTTCTAGTCATTTTTTTATTTATTCACTACAAATTTTTTGGTAATAGTTTGTTCGTTATTTGTGATGGATAATAAATAAACTCCATTAGCTAATGCACTAATATCAATTGATTTAGAGTTGAGTGTTGAAATATTATCATTAAATATTTGCCCCAAAGTATTAGTGATTTGAAGTTTGCAATTAAATAAATTTATTCCGTTTACACTAATTGAATTTTGCGCAGGATTAGGACTAATTGAAACATTATTTGCTGTGTTAATGTCATTGATTCCTGTTGCTCCTAAACGTGTAATATTTACATCCAATTGGTATGAGCCTAAAGCATATTGTGTGTATGGATAAACCATATAATCTAATGGCAAACCGCCACCAATTATAAAGCTATCAATATAATCATCATAGCTGCCATTCCATTGATAATTGCCCAATTTAAACATGGCATTTACATCAACTGTATAACCACCAACTGATTGATTATAATACTTATCATACAATGATGATTTTACTAAATAGTTGTAGCCTGAAGGTAAATTAAATCTGTAATAATCTGTATCGTTGTAAGCATTAAAATTAGCATTGCTTGTTGAGAAAGTTGTTTCATCGTTTACAAATGTTGATTGAATATTATATATACCTTGGTTAGTGTTACCTACTTCATACGCATCGTTTTTAGGTTGAATTCCATAGAGAATTTGCTGACCGCTGTTGAATCCTGCTGTACCACTTCCGCCACCTGTTCCTAATGCTGAAGGATTTAATGCATTCATGTTGAAATATCCATTGTTCATTCCGCCCCAACCCCAATTCATGTGTAAATTATCATTGGTATCAAATCCATCACAAACCCATGTATGTCCGCCGCCGCCAGGTGAATTATCCCAACCAACATATTGAATGGGTTGACGCAACATTAATTCATCTTCAATGATTTGCAACCACTGAGCATCAGAATAATTTGCTCTTTCAATTCCGCTTATAGTTGGTTTATATTTAAAATAACTAACGTATGAAATTTCAGAACATGGACCACCATTATTTAAAACCCAAGCCCCACTTGATGAAACGCCATAATTCATATCAACACTTACACCGCAATGGTAGTTAAGCGTTGAAATAGCTGCATTGCTTGCAGCACCTGAACCCGTCATTTTATACCAATCGTAAGTAGTGCTTCCGAAGTTTACTGATTGAGTGCTATAGCCACTTGGTGTATAAGAATAGGAAGAGTTGCCTGTTGGAGGGTAATTCCAATATTTCATAATTTGCGCCATAGCGGTAGCCACACAACCCGTTACAGCATGAGCTGTTTGACCTGAAACCACTGGGCATAAATTATTATAAGGTGCAGTTTGATTCCAAGAAGTTTTACATAAAATAGGAATGCTTTTGCCTGCTTTAGCTTTTGAAATATTATTATTTAAGTAGCTTTTCCATTTTTGTGAAATCAAGTCAGTAGGTTGAGCTTTTACTTCAATTATTTCTTTTATTTGGGCAGCGTAATTTTGCAACCATTCTTTTACTGTATATTCAGCATCAGTAGGTTCAGTAAAATTAACTTCTGTTGAATAGCCCAATATTGGTTCAGCGCAATCATCAGCGGCTACTATAATAAAGCCAATTGGTACAATATCAAAAACATAATATGCTGAATTTGCTACATCAACATCTTCAGTATAAAATTTTTCAGAATTGATTGTGGCTTGTTTTTGATTTGTAATATGCTTGAAATAATTTAAACCTACAGTTGAAGCATCTTTCAAGCTAACGTGTTTTGCATTTGCAGACAAAATGGAAAACAAAAGTGCTGCACTAAGAAATACTTTTTTCATTTAATTAAGTAAGATGATTTAAAAGGATGATGAAAAGAATTAAGTGTTCAAAAATATAAATTTTATTTAATAATCCAACTTTTATTGAAGCTATTTTAAACCTAAGTTTATTACATTTCACTACTTTTGTTGCAGTATTTAAATCTGAAAAATGAAATACATCATTCAATTAATTCTTATTGTTGGTATTGTTAATTTATTATTTGCGCAAAATAATATCACTATTAAGCAAGATCCATCATTGCCTAAACTAATCAATAGGCATATTGAAATGAATACAAGTATTAGAAGAGTTCAAGGATGGCGTATTCAATTATCATCAAACACTGAGCGTACGGAAGTGATGAATATTAAATCAAGTTTTTTAACGCAATATCCAACTACAAAAACATACCTAACTTACCAGCAACCTTATTTTAAATTAAGGGTTGGCGATTTTGCAGATAAGAATGAAGCTTATCAATTTATGAAAGAAATAAATGAAAATTTTAAAGGAATTTTTATTGTGCCTGATATTGTAAATGTGATGCCCGAAGGTGTTACTGAAGATAAATAATTAGCAAACATGATTGAAAAAATAAAACACTTAGCTACTCAATATTTTTCTGAAATTCAAGCTGTTCGTCAGCACATTCATGCAAATCCTGAATTATCATTTCAAGAGTTTGAAACATCAAAATTTGTTCAGCAAAAACTTACAGAATATAATATTCAATTTGAAACAGGAATTGCAAAAACAGGCATTGTCGCCTTATTAAAAAGCGCAAAGAATGCTGATAAAAAAATAATTGCATTACGAAGTGAGTTAGATGCTTTGCCAATTCATGAAAAAAATAATTGCAGTTATGTTTCAAAAAATGCAGGTGTAATGCATGCTTGTGGTCATGATGTGCATACTTCAATACTATTAGGCGCAGCAAAAATTTTAAATGAATTGAAGGATGAATGGGAAGGAACAATTAAATTGATTTTTCAACCATCTGAAGAAAAAGAACCAGGCGGTGCAAGTGTGATGATTAAAGAAGGAGTTTTGGAAAATCCTACACCAGAAAAAATATTAGCATTGCATGTACATCCAAGTATGACGGTTGGTAAAACTGGTTTTAAATCAGGCTTGTATATGGCAAGTGCTGATGAAATTTATTTAACTGTAAAAGGCAAAGGTGGTCATGGTGCATTGCCTCAAAATTGTATTGATACGGTTTTGATTGCATCGCATATAGTTGTGGCGCTGCAACAAATTGTTAGCAGAAATGCATATCCAATTATTCCAACGGTTTTATCATTTGGTAAAATGATTGCAAATGGTGCTACCAACGTAATACCTGATGAAGTAAGAATTGAAGGAACTTTAAGAACAATGGATGAACCATGGAGAAAACAGGTTCATCAAAAAATTAATCAAATAGCCAAAGGATTGGCTCAAAGTATGGGCGGCGATTGTGTGGTTGAAATTTCAAACGGCTACCCATGTTTAACAAATGATACAACCACAACAGAGTTAAGTAGAAAATTTGCTAAAGAATATTTAGGAAATGATAATGTTGAAGAATTAGATTTGCGGATGACAGCAGAAGATTTTTCATTTTTTGCTGAAAAAATTCCAGCATGTTTTTTTAGATTAGGTACTGCAAGTGAAGATGGAACGAATAGTAGCGCTGTGCATACATCAACGTTCAACATTGATGAAAAAGCTTTAGAACTTGGTGCAGGATTAATGGCGTATCAAGCCATGCAACATTTAAAATAGAATTGTTATCTTTTCAATATTAAACCTATAACCGCGATGGATTTATTTTCAAATGAAAACTCAATATATGTTTTCATACTTTTTTTAATAGCAGTATTGCTTTCAACTTTAATCAATGGGTTGTTTGTGAAATTTTCAAACAACTTAGGAATGAAAAATCAACAAGGCAGCAATGAGCCAATCATTAGATGGGCATCAACTAGTAAGCCTGCATTTGGAGGCATTTCTTTTTTTATTTTGTTTCTGTTTTCATTTGCCATTTTTGCCATTTTTCCTGCAAAAGGAAGTGATATTATCAATAAAAAACATTTAGCTGTATTGCTTTGCTCCACCATCGGTTTTTTAATAGGATTAGCTGATGATGCATACAATACCAAGCCATTATTAAAATTTTCAGGGCAATTATTGTGTGCCATAATTTTATTAGGTGCAGGTATTTGGATAGATATTTCACCATCAAGAATATTCAATTACATTTTCACTATTTTTTGGGTAATCGGAATTATGAATTCAATAAATATGCTTGACAATATGGATGGTGTAGTAAGTTCAATTTCAATCGTAATTATTTTAGGAATATTATCAGTTTGTGCTCTTTCAGGAATTTACGAACCATTTTTTTTCATCACAAGTTTAGGTGTGGTAGCGGCATTATTAGGCTTTCTATTTTTTAATTGGCATCCTTCAAAAATGTATATGGGCGATACCGGAAGTCAGTTTTTAGGTGCATTTCTTTCAGCAATTAGTATATTATTTATTTGGAATTTAAGAGATGTACAAGGTCCGCAATATCAAATTAGGCAGTTTGTAGCACCAATGTTAATCTTTTTAGTTCCGTTGATTGATACCACAACTGTATCTGTAAGAAGAATGATGAGAGGACATTCACCATTTGTTGGCGGCAGAGATCATATTACGCATCATCTAGCAATGATGGGTGTAAAAGATTATTTTGTATGTACAATCTACGTTTTGTTATCAGCATTAAGTATATGCTTGTTTTTATTTTTGCACTTTAATAATTATGAAACAAAATATTTAAACCCAATAGCTATCGGATTTTTCATGATGTTATTTATAGTTATACAATTAATGTATCAAAAAAACGCTCATCGTCATGAAACTAAAAAAGATTAAAAGCTAATGAATAATGCATCCATCTTTTATGTTTTTTTTGGTGGTGGAATAGGCTCAGTTCTTCGTTTTTTTATTGGTTGGATGATGGCATTAAAAAATTTTAATCCAATATTTTCAACATTAATAGCCAATATAATTGCAAGTGTTTTGATAGCTATTGCAATTGCTATTTCAAGCAATGACAAAAATTCAACTTCTCAATTTTTTTGGGCAACAGGTTTTTGTGGTGGATTGAGTACATTTTCAACTTTTAGTTTTCAGTCATATCAATTCGCACAACAACATCAATGGGGATGGCTTGCATTTAATATTATATCAAATATAGCGCTTACATTTTTAGCAGTTTGGGTAGGATTGAAGTTAACTAATAGCTAATACTTTTTCAGCTATTTTACGATAAGTGGTTGTTACTAAATTTGATAAATCAGTTGCCAATACCTTAGCTTCAGCTTTTTTAGAATTTATTTTTTCAATTGAAATATCATTTAGTATTTCTTCAATTTGATGCTTAATTGATTCCTGAGGATTTAAACGCCATCCTGCCTTTTGAAGCATATACCAATTATCGCTATTTTCATTTCCTAAAAACAATATACTACCGCCCGAACATATTGAACTAACTGCTTTTGAAGGTACTGCGGCATGTGTCCATTTCGTCATTAAACATACTAAATGTACATCAATAAAATGAAGCTGACTTCTTGGTACATTATCTACAATAATTACTCCTTCAATATTTTTTAATTGAGATTTTAAGCCTTCAGCTTTAACGCCATATAAAGCTAATATCAACTGATGTTTATTGGGGTTTAATGATTGAGCTAATTCAACAACTGAGCGTTCATCATGCGCTAAACCAATATTGCCACAATAGCCGAAATAGATTTTTGAATCATCAGTTCGCCAAAAAGGTTTTTCATTATTAATGTGTTGTTGAGTGATTACGCCACAAGGCAACACTAAAGTTTCAACAGGTTTGTTGTATTGTGAATTGATGTATTCAGCTTGCTTATAACCCATGGCAATTAATGCTGAAGGTTTAAAAGCATAGCTTATTTTTTTTACAATTTTATAAAACGGATTGGTGTTTGAAATTTTTCCATCAGCATAAAATGATTCAGGAAATAAATCCATACTCCAAAAATACCAAGGCACATTAAATAATTTAAAAAACATTCCACCCCAAAAAGCTAACATTGGTGGGCTTGTCATGCATATAATTACTCCCTTTTTTCGAACACCAATTGCTTTTGTTAATAAACTGATGGAATCAAAAATGGCGGCAATAAATCTTATAGTTTCATTTTGCCCAGTATAAATTGAACCTACTTTATAAATTTTCCCGAAAGGTTCACGGCGTTCGCCTCCACCTTCAGATGTACGATTTATATGTACAATTTGAACATCAATATTTTGTGTATCAAGATATTTTGCTAAATCCCAAGCCGCTTCACCAGTGATTCCTGGGTTAGGAGGATAGTGTCGGTTTATTATTGTAACAATTTTTTTGGGTTGATTTGCCATTGTTGATTCAACTAAAATTATGCAGCTTTTAATTTGTTGATTTGTTTACCTGATAATTTTGATTCAGCATATTCAAGTGTTAAAGTGTATTCCGATAAATCTTTGCTTGGTAGTTCAAACATTAAATCTTTCATCAATAACTCACACATGCTGCGTAAGCCACGGGCACCTAATTTATGCTCAAAAGCTTGTTCAACAACAAAGTCTAAAACTTTTTTATCAACTGTAAGTTTTATTCCTTCTAACTCAAATAATTTTTCATATTGTTTCATTAAAGCATTTTTAGGCTCGGTTAATATTGAGCGTAAAGCTTTTTTATCTAACACATCTAAATGAACAACCACAGGTAATCGGCCAATTAACTCAGGTATTAAGCCATACTTTTTTAAATCATGCTGGTTGATGTATTGTAAAATATTATCCTTTTCGGCGTCATCCATTTCTTTGTTTGAACCATAACCAATTGAACGTGTAGTGATGCGTTTGCTGATTATTTTTTCAATTCCATCAAATGCACCGCCACACAAAAACAGAATGTTTTTTGTATTAAGTTTAATAAATTTTTGCTCAGGATGTTTTCTTCCTCCTTGAGGCGGAACAAGTATTTCAGCGCCTTCTAATAATTTTAGCAAGGCTTGTTGAGTGCCTTCTTTTACATCACGAGTTAATGAAGGGTTATCACCTTTACGACCAATTTTATCAATTTCATCAATATATACAATTCCACGTTCAGCTTGTTCAACATTGTAATCGCAAACTTGCAATAAACGAGTTAAAATGCTTTCAACATCTTCGCCTACATAACCAGCTTCTGTAAATACAGTTGCATCAACAATCGTAAAAGGTAAATCTAAATATTTGGCTATGCTTCTTGCTAATAATGTTTTACCTGTGCCTGTTTGCCCAATCACAATTACATTAGATTTTTCTATTTCAACTTCATTAGTATCAATAATTTGATTTACTCTTTTGTAATGATTGTAAACCGCCACCGCCAATGTTTTTTTTGCTTCTGTTTGCCCAATTACATAATCGTCTAAATATTTTTTTATGTCAATGGGTTTGAATTTTTTTGTTGCAATTTTTGATGCAGATGACTGACCATTGTTGGATATTTTTGTTTCTTCTTCCACTAATTGATATGCTCTTACAACACATTCATCACAAATGTAAATGCCCATTCCGCCTATCATAAGTTTTGTTTTTTCTTTGGGTTTACCACAAAACGAACACTCAACTATCTCATTCTTTTTAGCCATTCTTTATTTATTTTTTTGCAAATTTAAGTAAATCATTTCAATCCTTTTCAAAACCGAATATTTGATTGTTCAATAATAAGGCAACACTACAAACAACTTCAAGTTGATAATATTTCAAACAGCTTACCGATTGTGGCGTAACATCTTATCATTTTTACATACCTAATTTTCAAATTAAGATTTATCGTGAAATTAAAATCAATAGTGCTTCTGTGTTTGGGTTTATTAATAGGCGGCTATTTATTTGCCAACTATTCTACTAAAAAAAGAAAAACAAAAAAAACTACAGTTGCCAAAAAAAAGAAAAAAAAGAAACATAGCACATCAGCTGCAAAGCTTGATGCTGTAAGCTATTCAACACATATTGAAACAAACGGCGATACTATTCAATGGATTGAAGCGCAACTGAAATGGATGAATGATACCCAGCGAATTGGTCAGCTTTTTATGATGCCTGCATGGCAAAATAAAGACTCAGTTAATTGTAGAAATTTGCCAGAATTAATCACCAAATACAATATTGGCGGTGTGATAATGATGCAGGCTACACCACAACGTCATGCTAATAAACTAAACTATTATCAATCATTAGCCAAAACACCTTTGCTGGTAGGGTTTGATGGTGAATGGGGATTAGGAATGCGAATTGATTCTACACTTTCCTTTCCGCATCAATTAACATTAGGAGCTATTCAAAATGATAGTTTGATTGAGCAAATGGGAATTGCTGTGGGGGAAGAATGCAAGCGAATGGGCATTCATATTAATTTTGCGCCTGATGTTGATATTAACAACAATGCTCGAAATCCTGTAATTAACGATCGTTCATTTGGCGAAAATGCCGATAACGTAATTCGAAAAGGAATTGCATATATGAACGGAATGCACAAAGGTGGCATTCTTACTTGTGCTAAACACTTTCCTGGGCATGGAGATACAGAAGTTGATTCACATGCTGATTTACCTGTTTTGAATTTTAGTAGAAACCGCTTAGATTCATTAGAATTAAAGCCTTTCATCGCTTTAATTCAAGCAAATGTACCAAGTGTGATGGTAGCACATTTGGCTATTCCGCAATTAGAACCGGATGAAAAAACACCTGCTTCGTTATCACAAAACATAGTTGAAGATTTACTGAAAACAGAGTTGGGTTATAAAGGATTGGTAATAACCGATGCTTTAGGAATGAATGGCGTTACCAAAAATTTTGCTGATGGAGTAGTTGATGTAAAAGCCCTTTTGGCTGGCAATGATATGCTTTTGATGAGTAAAAATGTACCCGAAGCCTTTAATCAAATTTTTAAAGCCATTGAAAAAAAATTGATTACACAAGATGAAATTGATAACAGAGTTCGTAAAATTTTATACTACAAATACAAAGCAGGATTGAATCATTATCAACCAATTGATATGAAAAATTTGCAACAAGATTTGCAAAGCAAAAAACACATTGAGTTGATTAAAACCTTATTTAGCAATGCTTTCACAGCTATTACTTCAACTTCAATAAAAGAGAGTAACACAAAATCTACTGTTGCTATTGTAAACATTAATGGTGATTCATTGAGTATATTTTCAAAACTACTTTTAAAGAATGCGAATGTAAAATGCTTTAGAATTAATAGTACAAGCTCATCTGATTCATCGTGGAATTTCTTACAAGATTCCTTGCAAAACTATTCATACACTTGGTTTGAGATTCATAAAATGAGTCGATTTGCAAGTAAAGAATATGGGTTGAGTTGGGCTTCAAGAAATTTCATTAAACAAATTTCTGCTAAGCAAAATTGCGGTGTGATTTTGTTTGGTTCGCCTTATGCCACAAAATATTTTGATGACTGTAAAAAAGTGGTAGTGGCGTATGAAGACAATTCATTTTCACAGCAAGCCTTAGCTGATTTATTTTTAGGAAAAACCAAAAGTAAAGGAAAATTACCTGTCACTTCCTCTTCCAATTTTACTTATAAAAAAGGAAATGAATTGAACAGTCAAATTCAACTAAAAGAAAATGTAAGTGATGAAGAATCGGTTGCTGAATTAGTAGGAATGAATTCAAAAATCTTAAAAAAAATTGATAGCATTGCTTTGAATGGAATTCAAGCAAAAGCTTATCCTGGTTGTCAGATTGTAGTATTGAAAGATGGAAAAATGATATATGATAAAACATTTGGTACACCAACTTATGAATCAAAAAAACCTGTTAAAAAAACAGATTTATACGATTTAGCTTCTATCACTAAAATTGCTTCTACCACTTTAGCCTGCATGAAATTGTATGAAGAAGGAAAATTAGATTTAAATAAAACAATAGCTGATTATTTGCCTGAAGCAAAGCGAACGAACAAGAAAAAAATCATTATTAAAGATTTGTTGTTGCATCAAGCAGGGCTTGTTCCGTTCATTCCTTTTTATAAAGATTGTATGAACAAGAAAGGTGAATTAGATAAAAATTTTAGTACTGAAAAAGATGAAGACCACACATTGGCTGTGGCTGAAGGACTTTGGATGAGTAAAGATTATTTAGATAAAATGTGGGATAAAATTTACAAGAGTGATATAAAAACGCCTGGCAAATATGTGTACAGCGATTTGGATTTATATTTCATGAAGCGCATTTGCGAAAGCTTATTAAAAAATGAAACAACAGATGAATATGTAAATAGAGTTTTTTATCAACCCATGAAATTAAAATCGCTTTGTTTCAATCCGTTAGAACATGGATTTAAGAAACAGCAAATTATGCCAACTGAAGAAGATAATTATTTTCGTCATCAATTAATTTGGGGTTATGTTCATGACCAAGGAGCAGCTATGTGTGGCGGCATTCAAGGTCATGCTGGTTTGTTTGGCAATGCTGAAGATTTAGCACAATTGATGTTGCTATTAAATGACAAAGGAGAATATAAAGGCAAGCGATATTTGAAAAAAGAAACAGTTGACTATTTTACCTCTAAGCAAAGTAATGTATCACGAAGAGGTTTAGGATTTGATAAACAAGAACCTAATCCGAATGTTGCTTCGCCTATGTGCAAAAGTGCATCCGTTGAAACCTTTGGTCATACTGGTTTCACAGGCACAAGTACTTGGGTTGACCCAAAGTATAATTTAGTATTTGTGTTTTTATCAAACCGAGTTTACCCCGAAGCTGAAAACAAAAAAATAATTACCATGGGTACTCGAACGGCCATTCAGGAAGTGTTGTATGAGGCAATGAAAAAGTAGTTAGATACTTAATAATTATAAAAATTGTAAATACATTTGTTAGGTGAAAAAACCACTAATAAATTTTATATTTTTTATTCAGATGCTATTATTATGTAATAGCGTTAATGCATTAGCACAAGCTAGCAAAGCTGATATTACGGCTGAATATTCAGATGGAATTAAAAGCATTACACTTAAAGTTATTGAAAACAAAACCACTGATGTAGCCAAGTTAGAGGCTATTCATGACTGGATTGTTTTCAGAACAGAGTATGATGTTGAGAAATTTTTAAATCATGATTTATCAGTTCCTAAAAATATTGAAACTATTAAAGGTAGATTAGCAGTTTGTACAGGTTATACTGAATTAATGAATGAAATGTGTTATTGGGCTGGTATAAAATGTATCACCATTAGCGGTTATGCAAAAAATGAGAATACTGATTTGGGCGATAAATTTTATTTAGATACACATTGTTGGAATGCAGTATTGCTAAATAATCAATGGT
>JBDKJJ010000183.1:0-12159 GCA_039796635.1 Bacteroidota bacterium | reverse complement strand
TTCGGAGAGTAGTGAGGGTGGAATTTTATGTTGCATGATTAATCGTTCATTCTGTTTTTTAATTCCATACCACAATGCAATATTCTTAAAACCTCAATTTCCTTTTCGCTTTTTTTTCTATAAAAAATGATGTGTTTTTGAACAAGCGAACCTAAAATTCCCTTCTCAATTTCTTCATATTGCTTTCCCATAAAGGGATTCTTGGCAATTTCTTTACAAGCATCAATTAGCAGTGCATAATATTTATCAGCTTGTTTTTCTGACCACTCTTCACAAGTATATTCCCATATTTTTGTAAGGTCATCAACAGCTATATTGGTGAGAAAAAATTTAGCCATTCTTTTTTTTATTGGCCTTTAACTTTTGCAAATGTTTTTTAGAGTCAAAATTCTTTGCAATGCCGCTGTCAATCCCTTCACGGATAGCCATTTTCAGCACCTTTATTTTATTTTCTTCTTCTTCTAACAAACGCAAACCAGCTCGAATAATCTCACTTGCATTTTTATATCTGCCTTCATCAATTCTTTTTTCTACAAATTTTTCAAAATAATTTCCTAATGATACTGATGTGTTTCGCTGCATATACAAATGTTTTTTCAAAGTTACCAAAAATTGGTAATTATATAAATTGTTTTTTGCCTAAAAATGTTCCACTAAATTATTTAATATAAACCCTGCTGTTAGCGCAGTTAATGGAATAGTGAAGATGGAACCGAAATCATTTCTTCGGAATTTTATAACCAATTTTTGTTCGTTTGTTCTGTTGTTCAATTTGTTTATCGTTATTCAACAAATAATCCAACGCTTCATACACATCTTTAAAGTGCTTATCATATTTGGTTTCCAATGATTTCAATTGTTCAGTAAGTTCTTTAAAATTCAAAGCATGCTGACGAATAAAAACAAAGGCACGAATAATTGAAATGTTCACTTGAATTGCTTTCTGGCTATTCAATACGCTTGAAAGCATGGCTACGCCTTGTTCGGTGAATGCAAACGGCAAATACTTTAAATGCTGACCTCTACCTCCATTGTTTAAGGTGCTAAAATTGCACCTTAAAGATTCCCATTCATCTTTAGTTAATTCAAACATGAAATCAGCAGGGATACGGTCTGAATTATGTTTCACCGCTCGTTTTAAATACTTTGTTTCAATTTCATACATTTCAGCTAAATCAAAATCCAACATGATTTTTTGACTTCTGATTTCAAAAATTTTTGTGTGAACAAGTTCAGGTTTCATAAATCAATTTAAAAAATTATCTTTTCAAAATAACAATTAAAATTCCAACCAACACAATCAAACCGCCGATGATTTGTGAGGAAGTTAAATATTCATGTAACACTGGAATGGCAAACAAAGAAGTTAAAATTGCTTGACTTAATAACAGCACCGAACCGATGGCTGAATGAATATGCCCTAATGCATAGTTGATACTTAGCCAACCTGCAACGTGTGTGATCAAACCCAAACCTAATAATGCCAACCATGATTGTTGCGGCACAACAAATGATTCATGCAAAATCAAAGTACTAAAAAGTAAAGTGATGGTACAAGCAATTGTAGCAAATGTCATAAAAGTAAGTGTATCGGTTTTCTGACGAGCTTTGCCTGTGGTCAGTAAATAACAGGCATAGAAAAAACTTGCAATCAACGCAAAGCCATTACCTAAGCCAATTTCAAAGTGATTGATTTTATCCCAACCAATTCCAAGTAATACACCGAAAATTGAAATGATAGTTCCTAACCAATAATATTTATTGAGTTGATGCTTGAAAAAAATCGTGCTGCCTAATGCTACCCAAACAGGGGCAAAGTTCGCTAACGCAGTGCTGAAGCCTGCTGACGATAGTAAGATAGATTGATTCCAAAATATTAAATCCATGCCAAAGAAAAATCCGCCTAGAGAAATGAGTAGTAAATTTTCTTTGTTCGGAAATTTATTTTTACTGAAAATCCAAATGGGTAATAAAACAACTGAGGCAATCAGTACTCTGTAAAACGCTGATGTGATGCCTGATATACCAGCTAATTTTACAAAAATTGCCGACCAACCGATGCAGATTGCACCTATAAATAAAAATAGAAAATGTTTGAAATTAGATTCGCTTTGCATTTCGAAGTATTAATTGAGCAAAGCATTTTTATTAAATTCCGATTTCCAAAACCTCAAATTTCAAAGTACCAGCAGGAACTGTAATTTCTGCAATTTCACCCACTTGCTTTCCTAATAATCCTTTCCCTATTGGCGAACCTACAGAAATTCTGCCTGATTTTAAATCGGCTTCTTTTTCGCTGACTAATTGGTAAGTGATTGTTTTTTTATCCTTTAAATTTTTAAGCTTAACATTGCACATCACTGAAACTTTTGATGTATCAATTGATGAGGCATCCATAACTCTTGCATTAGCTAACATATCTTCTAATTTAGCAATCTTAGCTTCAAGATGACCTTGAGCCTCTTTTGCGGCATCATATTCAGCATTTTCACTTAAATCACCTTTATCTCTTGCTTCAGCAATCTGACGTGCCATTTCAGCTCTACCTTTAGTTCTTAAATCATTAAGTTCAACTTTAAGATTTTCCATTCCTTCATGACTCAAATATGTATAGCTCATTTCTCCTTTAGTTTATTATTGTATTTATAAAAAAATAACAGGGCATATCATATTGATAAGCCCTGTTTTTATGCAAAAGTAGTAAAATATTTTACAAAGTAATTCTTACTCCTAATGAATGGGTTCCGTGGAAAGGGTTAGTAGTTCTGTACGAATAATCAATTCCGAATGTAGGACCGTCTTTTTTCACTGGTAATTCAAAAGTAAAACCAGCGCTTAACCCAGTATAAACATTAGTTCTAATAGCATCTGATTTAAAACTACCTGGTTCATATCTATAGCCTAAGTGTAACAAAAATTGCTCTTTATAAGCTAATTCTGCTCCAATACCTAATAAATCTTTACTGAATGAATTGGAGATAAAAGCGCCTGATAGTGTAATACGCTTTAATTCATCCTTTGATTTATAATCATAAGCACATCCAATATTTAACTGAGATGGTAATTCAAATGCAGCAGTTCTCATTTCTAAAGTTTGTTGATATTTAGAATTTTGAGATGTTCCTAAAAAAGAAAGTCCATCTCCTCTAAATTGAATTGCAGTTCCAACATTTCTTAATGAAATTCCAAAATGCATATTTTTGTACTTAACATTTTTTGAAGAAGATGTGTGATATTGAATTCCGGCATCAATTGCCATTCCTTGAGCCTTTGCGTTAGGAATTTGTTCGGAAATTGCTGTTAACCCTACTCCACCTTGAATAGCTTCTGAAAATTTTTTAGCATAAGATAACGTTACATTAAAAAATTGAGGTTTAAAACTTCCTAAAGTTGCAACTCCATTTACTACATCTGGTACTTCAGTAGTAGTAATTGGGATTTCGCCAAAAGACATTGACATTAGATTAACCCCTAATACGCCGCCATTTTTTCCTAATTTTTGTGATAACCCAAGATTATTGACACCCATATTAGCACCTTGCAATTGGAGCCAAACATTCTTTGAAAAAACCAATTCAGTTTTTTCAGTTTCGGCTAAACCTGCAACATTTAATCTTGAAGATTCTATTCCTTTAATAGTTGCAAAGTTTAAGCTTCCCCAACCCGAGCTACGTGAAAATGGATTAATTAATAATTCATATGCACCTGCTTGACCAGTTCTATCTTTATTCCCTGCGAATAACGTTGTAGTTGAACAAATTGTAGCAACTAAAACTATTGATAATTTTTTTATTGAAATCATATTATTAGCAATTGTTTTTTAGAATGTGTTTAAATCTATTTGTCTCATTACACCAAACCATTTTATTACACGTTGAGCTGATTGGTCTTTGTTTTTTCCTAAGCCATCTGCAGAAATGTGTATTAAATACAATCCGCTTGCAATAGGTACATTTACAGCATTTTTCAAATCCCATTCTTGGTACGTTGGATTATCAGTGTCACGATTAAATTGTCTAATCAATGTGCCATCAACTGAGTAAATAGTAATTTTACACTTCTTAGGCAAATTTGTTATTTTTATTCTTGAATCTAAAGTTCCAATTTCGTAATTAGAGTTAGCATAGTATGGATTCGGAACAACATTAATTAAATCTAAAGCACTTTTTGCAGTATCAAGAATACTTGTATCAGCAGCTAAATCTTTCATACTAAATGTAAATTTAGGATAACCAGCTTTTATTTCATTATTTCCGAAATATTTATAACTATACGGTTTTGATACGCGAATTTTTAGTCTTAAATCAGCTGGAACAATTCCATCTTTTGCAGATTTCATTGTATATAATCCACCAGTATTTAACATCATTGGTACGCCCACCCAAGTTGCCATGTTATAAATACTATCTCTGATATCAATGGCTGAACCAGCACCCAAAATTGTAGCATAGTTTTTAACTTGTTCCATTGAGTATTGAGTACTTAAAACGTAGATATAATGACGACCTCCAAACTTCCCAAATCCGTTTTTAGTAACAGTACTTGTTGGATTCCACAACATATCATTTCCATTTTCTTCAGGTGATTTTCCATCTTCACCAAATACAATATTTAATCTTTCACCAGTTTCTAAGTTAATTGCATATCCAGGGAACCAACTCATACCTTGAGAACTTGCATCATAAATAGGGTTTCCTTTATCATCAATTCTAGTATAGTCAGACCAAGAATCGTGAGCTTTTAATCTTTGACGATCAGAAGGAGTTACAGGGGTTGTTGGACTTACATTCTTTGGATTATTATTTGTTTCAACTACAACGCATTTAGTCCACTTCGATTTATCATTAGTAAATACTATATCAAAACTAAATAAATCGCTCATTCGATGCTTTAGATTACTTGTTTCGTCAAAACCAGGAATAATTGCAATTTCATGATTATAAATCGGAGCCCCAGTTGCATCTGTACCATTCGATCCAATATCATAGGCTGCTAACGCAAAAGGTGCCCATGTTCCGCTCATTATTTTCTCAAAGTCTTGATCTTTATCCCATGCATCTATATAACTACCTGTTCCGTATCCCAAGTCAGACCACTTCCAAGAAAAAGAAGGGGATGCAGTTTTTGATTTCCAAGTAGTACCAGAACGAATCCAATTGAATCCATTTTCACCATCTTGATCTGCTGCCTGAAATCCATACCAAAAATTAACTGAACTTTCAACTTTTATATCAAAGCCCAAAAATCCGTTATTTTGTGCATAATTTCTAATATCTGTTAATACAATATTTGGTTGAGATGGAGTTCCCACATTAGCAGTTACATTCTTTTTTGTTCCTGGGAATACAGTCTGCTTAATATTAACAGAGAATCCCCAATCACTAAATAATTGATCGTATCCATCAGAAATATCTCTATCAGAATACTTGGTTTCTCCAGTTGTTGTATTTACAATTTTCCAATAAGCGAATTTTCTAATACTATCCTTAGGAGCTACAGGATCAGTTATTGTATCCCATTTTGAATTAGCCCAATATCTGAATGAATCTAATAAGTATAATTCAAAATCAGCCTTTGGTACTTTAATTGGGTCAAAAACTTTTATTTCAATAGGGGCACCCATTGTATCATATTTCAATTTATCTAATCTACCTTTTGACAATATTTCGGTTTCTGATTCTTTTGAAATATTTGTGAAATTCATACCATTTCCATAACCTTCAACTCGTGTAACAAATGGTTGGTCGCCAAATTTAGAATGCAATACTGTTCCACCATGCTGAGGGGTTACTATATGCGGTATGGCTGAGTATACTTTGATGTTTCTTCGGCCTCTAATGTAAGGTAAGGCTTGAGAAGTTGGATCTGCATCTGAATACATTTTATAGTTATTATAACCATAAGCAACTACCAAATAGTAATAGGTTTTAAAATTAACTAAGAAAGGGTTTGATGATGCAAAATTATCTTGTGTAATTCTAAATGTATGATTTATTCCAGCATCATTACCTGAAACCTGCAATATTGGTTTAAATGCTCCACCATTTGCGTCATCTCTATACCAATTAACAATATTTTTAATGCCATTTTTTATATCTACTTGATAAATCAATCGCATTTTTGAAGCATCATGATAATCATCTTCTGTTGCAGGCAATGTTTGATCTGCCATTTGATAAATTTGGTATCCTTCAAATAAATAAGATGCATTAATTGAATCCTTTCTTGTAGGACTGCCAGGAACTTTTACTACTTGTGGCAAAATTTTGCTTGCGAATTCAGCATATCCTTCTTTATAGTTATTTTTAGTAGCATCATTGTTCGAAATTGTTAAAATAATTTCCTTATCATATTCATTTACTGACATATCTGGTGCGTCAGGTCCGTCTAATAATTTGAAGCCAGCATCAAATAAAGCTTGAGCCGTAGCATCTGCTGTTAATATTTTTTGGAATGAAGGACATGGGTATGTTACGCTTGGAACCCAAACAACCCCTACAGTTACACGTTGTTTTGAACCTGGAATCAATGAAAAAGGACCAGATGATTCAACAATACGAACATCTCCAGGAGTAACTGGTGTTGGATTACACATTGACCAGTAAGGATTCCCAGTAGCACTATTTATTCCTGATTTATTAGGAGCATCAGTAAATACATAATTAGTGTTTTGTGTTCCGCCATGTGCATTTCCACCAAATGTAAATCTTGTTCCATCTCGCCAAGTACCAGTCATATAACCATAGTACTGTACTGCGTTTTGTGGATCAGCTAAACCCGATGGGTTTGTATTGTAATAATAATAAAATCCTGTCATTCCTAACTGCTTACCATTTTTATCTTTCGGACCTTCAAAAAAATCAATTCCCACCATTGGAATATCTGAACCATATCCATTTGGACAAGGCTGATCTGTAGCATCAGCATTATAACAAATTCCTAAACCCAAAGATGAATCACAACCTATGTAATCATCATTCGCACATCCTAAATCTGGATCTAACCATTGAGCAATATAGGTGCTATCTAACTGATTTGTGCTTTTGTTGTATAAATCATATCTATAAAAAGTCATGCTATTCACATCATCTGACGTTTTGAAAGCAAAAGCCATTGTATTTATTTGCAATCCAATTGGGTCACTTGAAGTTTCAGTATGAATATTTCCTTTATCATTATAAACCCAAAAAATCATTTGGTCAGGCATTGTATTCGCCGCACCACCAAATGATGGATAGTCACCATTTTCAGGATTATAAGCACTTGGATTACCATCCACATCAACCCAAGGAGCTAAATCATCATTGATTGTTATACTTACACCATTAGCACCTGTTGCGCTTGCATTGCCTTTAGCAGGCCATGAAAAGATAGAAGGAAATGAACCTGCAGAACCAGCACCAGGCGTTAAGGACTTAAATGAAGCCACCTCGGTAGCATTTACTTTCCAGAAGTAATCATAATTATTACATGTTACAGCATCTGTAGAACCATTTGCATCTAAAGGACCTGCAAAAAAATCGTTACCGCCTTGACGATAAGTTTGAGCTGCTACTCTTAAATTTAATGATTGATCTAAACCACCAATCCAGATTGCTCCTGCAAACAATGAACTTACCGAAGCAGCAGATCCTGGTGGATCAATTTTTGGCACTTCATATCTTGCTACTTCTAATCCTCTATCCCACCACATATCGCCAGCGTCCATAATTTTAGCACGAACGTTATTGATATCTAAATCAACGCTAGCAGTTGGCATTGTACAACCTTCAGCTTTTCCTTTGCCTCCAAATTGGTTTTGCGGACTTGCATTGCGTAATCCCTTAATGCTCTCGGCATTTGCTAATCGCAATCCGGTAATTAAACAGATAAATGTATATAAAAATATTTTATTCATAAAAATGTAAATTAAAGTTGAATGATTAATTAAAAATTAAAACTAATGCCTAAGCGAATTCTTCTTGGAATGCTATAATTGTCAGGATTATTGGCTCTAATTAGATATTGATCAACATAACCTTGAACTGAGTTTAAGTTTGCTACTTTGGTATTATAAGTTGGGCTTCCGATATAACCATCATCGCCAGGATTACCGGTATAGCTATAAACATTTTGAATATTTTTAGTATTCAATAAATTGGTTAGAATTACATAAACATTCATATAAACTAACTTAGATGATTTACCTTGATCTTTTTTACCGGTTTTAATTGCGATATCTTTGTCAACTTTTAAATCGAATTTATAATTCCATGGCAATCTAGAACCATTAATTGTTCCTGATAATATTTTTGTGCCGGATGGACTAATTGAAGCTGCATCACGAGCAGTTCCTTCACGAGTATATGGTTCTCCTGAACGTGCTCTGAAAATTAAATTAACACCAGAGTTTTTCAAGAATTTTTTACCGAATATTCTTGGTACAGAAGGGTCATCTGCAAAATGGAAATCAAAATTACCACTTAATGTATGACGAACATCTGAATTTAATGGCATTACAGTTCTTAAATTAGGAACACCATTATCTACCAAAGCTGCTTGTGATCTATCATCTGAACCTGTACCATCTGCAAATGCTAATGTATAGCTGGCAACCAAGTTTATATTATTTGTTGTTTGTTGATTTAATTGAACTTCAAAACCTTTTGTAGTTGAAAAATCCTTATTGCCATAAGTTGAATAGGTGATAGGATCAGCATATAACACTTTTACAACTTGAATTAAATCTTTAAACTCTTTATAGAATGATGAAATTTTTAAGCCTGTAGTTCTATTTAATTTTTGTTGGAATCCAATTTCATACGAAATTTGTCGTTCAGGTTTTAAGTTAGGGTTAGCTAAAGTACTACCAGTTGCTACTTTATCTAAATATAAGTAATATTCAGGAGTAATGTAGTTTCTGTCTTGAGGACGTTGTGCATATACATCATAGTGAGCATAGAATAACGCTTGGTCGTTATTGATAGGGAATGAGAAATTCAAACGTGGTTGAATAACTGTTTGAGGTGTATAATCCTTAAATGTAGATTTTGGATCAAAAGTACTATCTGTAATTTGAATCGTAGGATTTAATCTATATGGAGCGATATTACCTGTTTTAGTTTGCTTAGCTAATACATTTGGATCTTTTATTTCTACACCAGTTGCATCATACCAAATATCTCCATTTCTATAACCTACAATTTTCGAAGGGTTTGATTTATCATCAACATAAACTACTGAAGTACCTGCAATATTTGTAGGCTTTGTTTGAGATGCTAAAGCGCTAGCACCACTTCCGCTCTTTAAATCATCCAATGTATAAGTTGCATATAAATTATATGGGTCTTTTAATACTTGAGTATTAGCATCAAATCTATCTACACGAACACCAACATTAAAGTGTATATCCTTAATTCTAAAATTATCTTGAATATATGCCGCTGAATAAATAGGTCGATTTGCGCCAATATTTCTTAAAAAATTCTCATTGCTTTGTTTCTTTCCGTCACCATTTTTATCGTCGAATTTAGTAAAGAAGTCATTGTAGGAAGGATTGCCTCTATAAATTTTACCAGTATAATCATACCCGTTATAATTAACATATAAATTACCGTTTTGGAATAGTTCATCAGGTGAGAACATGCTTACTTTTAATTGATCAGGGGTTAAAGCATCTGTATTAATGAAATCTAATCCATTTTCAGCTAACCCTAATGACGCTCTTAAATTTTTATCAAAGTTTGTTTGGTCACTTGCTATATATTTAGGATTGTATCTTACTGTATCTTGGAAAATTCCATTTTTATCATAAACAAAAGTTGGATTATCTTTATCTATTGAATTGATTTGACGATTTGCATTTAATCTCATTAAATTCCATAATTCAACGGCACTTATTCCATAGCTTCTATCTACACGTTGCTCAAACACTAACCCAAACTCAATGGCATGTGGTTTCGCATCTTTATTGGGTTTTAAATCAAATGAACCTTCAACATTTACGCGATATTGATCTTTTTGATTGTATTGTAATGAAGGATACTGACGACCTGTATTATACCATAATCCATTTACATCACCAGGGCGGCGACCATTTAAAAATGCCCCTCCTGAAGCTAAATTAATAGCTGTAAAGCTTGAGTTGAAAAAATTACTACGTGAATCTCCAACTTCAGAGAAGTAGTTGGTTGCATAATTTGCCATTGTTTTATTGATATCGCTTGGTGTAAATTTAACCAAAGTATCCGCTGATAGATTTTGTAAATAGGCTGTAGCATCTATCGTATCACCGCTTGGTGTAACATATTTTACCTTGCCTTGCGAATAAGATGGTGCCATCAATCTATCAAATTTACCTACGTAACCGTAATTAAAAGCGTTTTTCTTGTGAGAGTCATCCCATCTAGTAAAGTTATCTCTACTAAAATCTACTTGAACAGTATAGTAAGCATTTTGAATTGAAGCATTTTGGGCCTTCCTTTGAGATGCTGAATCAGTTTTATTTCCAATATGATGAGTAAATTTTGCAAATACTCTTAAAGATCGATCAATTACTTCAGGATTGTTTTGAGCATTGAATAAGCTATATTCTCTAATATATTCATGACGCTTGTTGTAATAAAAGTTACCACCCACTGCTAATGAAAAACTTGAATTCAAATTAAAATCAACTTTTGATGCTACTCTAATAAGATTTTGAGCAACATTTTGCTTTGCTTTAATCTGTTGCATATCATTTTTGGTAACAAAATCAGCCCTGTTAATAAAGTTAGAACCTGTTTTTGGATTTTTCACAAATGGGGTTGTTTCTAAATCTGACAACACATCATCTTTAACTTTCCATACGCCAATAGCTGATGGATTTGGATCTTTATCATGTTGAAATTCTACATTGATATTATACCCTAATAATGGTTTTCTATTTTTTGAACCTTCTTCTTTTTTAAATAATAATGGACCTGTTAACCCCAACGCCGCTAAATAATATCCGTAGTTATCTAAATATTTTGATGTTATTAATTCACCATTACCTGAAAACTTTTTTGCCCCACCTTTGGTGGTAACGCTTATTATACCACCTACTGCATCGCTATATTTAGCTGGTAAACCACCAGTCATAATTTCAGCACTTGCGATTGACCCTGTAGGAATATTTGCCCCAGCTCTTAGTGGTTGACCATCTACAATAATACGAGTGCCATTAGCACGAGCACCTCCAATCTGCAAACCACCATTATCTTTTTGATATGCTCCAGTTCCTGCTGCAACTAATGAACTAATATCTCTAACTGGGGCTTTTTTAATATCATCTGCTGACATTGCTTTACCACTGCTTGTTTTGCCTGCGTCAATAATTGGCTTCACATCTTTAATAATTACAGTTTTCAAAACTGTATTTTTTGATAAAAATATAGTATCTAAAATCCTTGCATCATTACTTCCTACAAATATGCCTGTTCTTTTATATTTATTGTACCCTACCTTTCTGATTACTAAATCATATGAACCAGCCTCTAGTGGCTTAATAACAAAACTCCCGTCTTCATCTGTATTTTGAAATCCCTTATTTACGCTATCTTGCTGAGCATAAACGGGTAAAAAATCAAGTGGCTTACGGGTTGTTTCATCAAAAACAACACCTCTGATTTCACCTTTTTGCGCAAAAGCTGAAAAGGAAAACAAAGAAAGAATTACTAATAAAAATAACTGCGGCTTAAGTGTATTTGTTAACTTCATACAATGATTTTTTTATTGAGGTCGCCAAAGATATACTTTGTTAATTAATTATGAAATATTTTTTTAAATTTTTTAAATAGCACTAATGCCATTTTATATTTTGCTTCATTAGTCCACCCTGCAATGTGCGGCGTAACTATTACATTTTCAGTATTAAACAAATAATGATACAATTTTTTTTCATCATTATTATAGCTTTCAAGATTTTCATTTTCTAATACATCTAAACAAGCTCCGCATAATTTTTTTGATTTCAGAGCGTTCACTACTGATTCTGTTTTTACAATTTTCCCTCTTGAAGTATTAATAAGCAATGCATTTTTTTTCATCTTATTAATAAAATCATCATTCACCAAATTAATGGTTTCAGTTGTTTGCGGAATATGAAAACTAAAAATATCTGCTTCATTCATTATTGTTTCCAAATCACACTTTATAATT
>JBDKJJ010000182.1:0-2554 GCA_039796635.1 Bacteroidota bacterium | reverse complement strand
AAAAAAGGCGGTGTAAGCGTTGGAGATGTTATTCAGCTTGAGTTTGAATCTACCAACTTGAATTATTTTAGTGGCAAAGTAGTATATCATTGGGGCGATGGAAATATGGAAATTAGTGATACATTCATAAAAATGAAACGACATGTTTATACCACATCGGGCAAAAAGAAAGTGAGCGTTTATGTGTTTAATCAAAATACAAATCATCAATTAATAATTTTGAATGATAGTTTTGAAATTTATCCTAATTCTGATTTGAAAGAGGAAAATATAAATGCTGATTTTAAGGTGGATTATTACTGTGTGTCAAGCCAACGATTATCGCATGTTTTGTTGTTTCCTCAATATTCAAAAATTGAAAATTGTAAAAAAGTAATTTGGCAAATCAATCCTACCAATATCACTATTGATAAGGCTTTATCTCCTGATGTATATTTATCAGCAGGAAAATATACCATCACATTAACACTTGAAACTAAAGATGGAAAAAGATATAGCAGTAGTAAAAATATTGAACCAAAATTGGCAGCCCAAGTTTCTGTAAGCCGATTAGATAGCAATAAAATTGCTTGCGAATTAACGCCATATCATTATAAAGCTAAAGCAAATGGTAGCAATGAAAATACTATCAATTATGATTGGTCAATGATGAATTCATCGCAACAAAATTCATTACGAAAAAATTATGGCGATGAAATTTATGCTACCGATTTTGGAGGTTCAATACTTCAATCAGGCGTGATTTCAGTAACCTTAACCGACCAATATGGATGTAGCACCAAATCAGGCGTTCAGCAATTATTTTACCCCAATGAATTAGAAAATGATAATATCATCACTCAACGCATTTCAACACCACCAATTTATTTTGGTGATACTTGTAAGTTCAGAATAGCCACCATAAAACCAATGAAAAATTTGGCTTACACTATTTTAGGTAATGAAAATATATCTGTTAATAACTCATTAATTCCTATTACAAAATCAGGTGCTTTTATTATTAAAGTAAGCGATGAACATGGTTGTAATGGTTATTCAAATATGATTAGTTCTTATTTTGAGGAGAGGAAAAATAGGAGGTAATTAATTCCAATTATCTGCTTTTTTGCGCTTCTCTACTCTGCTAACCACAATGATACTTAATTCATATAAAGCGTATAAAGGCACAGCCACCAAGCCTTGTGTAAACATATCAACCGATGGTGTGATAATGGCAGATAATACTAAAACTAATACCAACGCATAGCGGCGAAATTTTTTAAGCATAGGTGCATTTACAATACCTAATCTGCCTAAAAATAGCATCACTATCGGCAACTCAAAAGAAAGCCCCGTAACTAATACCATTGATGTAACAAAGTCAACGTATTCATCTAACGTAGGTAAGTTTACAACTTCACTTGAAACATTATAATCTGCTAAAAATGAAATAGAAAAAGGTGTTAAAAAAAAATAACCAAATGCGGCACCTAATAAAAATAATAAAGATGAAAACCCGATAATACTATTGGCAGCTTTACGTTCTTTAGGATGTAGGGCTGGTGAAATAAATCGCCACAATTCCCAAATTACATAAGGTACGGTAATGATTAATCCTAAAATAAATGAAATGGTAATATGTGCCATGAACTGACCTGAGAGTGTGCTGCTCACTATTTTGAAATCAGGAACAGTTAAACACAAATCAGGCATATTTAATTTGGCTCCTAATTCACACATCCATTTGTAAGTTATGAAATCAGATTTTTTAGGACCGAATAAAACAGAATCAAACACAAATTTTTTATTGATAAATACTACAATTGCCGCAGTAACAATTGCCACAGCAATACGAAATAAATGACCTCTTAAAGCATCAATGTGCTCAAAGAAACTCATATTTGCGCCGTCATTATTTTGGTTACCAAAAATTGCCATTTATAATTAGCTTAAAAAATTTGCGGTTGCAAAAATGCTGAAAAACATTGGAACTATTCAATAATTATTATTGTTGATTTTGCGATAAAGAAATTAATTTGCAAATTACTTTTAAATTATAACATGATTTCTTCTGATAAAATATATGCGGCGTTGCATCAAGTATCTGATCCTGAAATACCAGCATTAAGTGTGTTGGATTTGGGCATGATAACCGATGTGATAATTAATGATGATGTAGCCACAGTAAAAATGATACCTACTTATGCTGCTTGCCCAGCTACTTCATTTATAAAAAATCATATTCAATCACATCTAACTGAAATATTCCCAACTAATAAAATAAAAGTTGAAGTTGAAACTGCTATTCATTGGAATACTAATATGATAACCGAAGCAGGTAAATTGAAATTAAAAAACTTTGGAATTGCTCCGCCACGAAAGCATGAAGGAATGGTAGATGCAGAGTTATTATCAGGTGCAATATGTCCGCATTGTGGTAGTGAGAATACTATTTTACGAACACCTTTTGGTAGTACACTTTGTCGTGCTATTCAGTTTTGCAAAAATTGCAATCAAACCTTTGAGCAGTTTAAACCATTTGCAGCTGAATAATTTATTTTACCTTTTCTAATTT
>JBDKJJ010000181.1:0-7770 GCA_039796635.1 Bacteroidota bacterium | reverse complement strand
CAGTTTCTTCTTGGTCAATTCCTGTTAAATAAAATAAATCACTATTTTGTCTCCAAAAGTGCTGTGCATCAGCATTTCGGGGCATCATATCATTTGCATTGAAAATCGCCATTGAATTAGGTTTCAGTTGCGAAATAAATCGTTTTCTGTTTTCAATAAATAACTTTGAATCAATTGGTAAATATTTCATTGTTTATTTTTTGTAAAATTACTTTTTAAAATTTTTGAATAATTCACTCTTATGAAGTGATTTACTTTTTATTATATTCTATCAACGCTTGTTGCAAGCAATCCATTGCTTTTCCTAAATCTTCTTTATTTAAAACATAAGCTAACCGTACTTCATTTTTCCCTAATCCTGCTGTGGCATAAAATCCTGTAGCTGGCGCTAACATTACAGTTTGATTATTGTAACTAAATGATTCTAATAACCATTGACAAAATTTATCTGCATCATCAATTGGTAATTTTGCAATAGCATAAAATGCTCCACCAGGGTTTGGGCAATAAACGCCTTCCATTTCATTTAATCGTTTCACCAATAAATTACGGCGTTCGGTATATTCATTTTTTATTTCATCAAAATAATTTAAAGGCAAATCGATAGCTGCTTCACCAGCAATTTGTGCAAATGATGGCGGACTTAATCTTGCTTGTGCAAATTTCATCGCCGTATCAAACAATTCTTTATTTCTGGTTACAAATGCTCCAATTCTGCCACCACAAGCACTATAGCGCTTACTTATGGTATCCATCACAATTACATTTTCATCAATGCCTTTTAGTTGTAAGGCAGAAAATGGTTGTGCTCCATCGTAACAAAACTCACGATAAGCTTCATCACTAAATAAAAATAAATTATGTTTTTTCACTAATGCAGCTAAAGATTCCATTTCTTGTTGAGAATACAAATAACCAGTTGGGTTATTCGGATTACAAATCACAATTGCCTTTGTTTTTGAAGTAATAAGTTTTTCAAATTCTTCAATTGCTGGTAATGCGAAGCCACTTTCAATGGTTGATGTGATAGGTTTGATTTCAACATCGGCAGCGGTTGCAAATCCATTATAGTTGGCGTAGAATGGTTCAGGAATAATTACTTCATCACCTGCATCTAAACAAGCCATCATGCCAAATAAAATAGCTTCACTACCACCTGTTGTTATCATGATTTGTGAAAAATCTAAATCAATTCCAAACCGCTTATAATACGCTACTGATTTTTTACGATAGCTTTCATTACCTGCACTGTGGCTATATTCAAGTACTTTAAAATCGCTATGGCGTACTGCATCTAATACGGCTTTTGGCGTTTCAATATCAGGTTGACCAATATTTAAGTGATATACTTTTGTTCCTCTTTTTTTTGCTGCTTCAGCAAATGGAACTAATTTACGAATAGGGGATGAGGGCATTATTTCGCCTCGATGAGATATTTTTGGCATGCTGCAAAAATGCAATTTTTAATTTAATTTTTTGCAGGTTTTATAATTACATTAACCTCTCATTTTATCTAATAAATCGTTTAATTTTTTTGCCTCTGTTTCAGTTATTTCAGTTGAGTGCGGATTGTTCTCCACAAATTCAACATCTATTTTGGTTAGCAACTCTAAACCTTTTTTATTTATGCCTATTTGATAAAAACGTTTATCGGTTTCATGTCCTGCTATCTCAATTAATTTCTTTGTTTCTAATTTTTTTACAATTCTTGATGTGTTTGAATTTTTATCTAACATTCTTGAAGTAATATCTTTTAGGCAAAGTTTTGTAGGATTACTACCTCTTAAAATTCTTAATACGTTATATTGTTCAGTAGATAAATCAAATTTTTTAAAAAATTTACCACCTGTTGAGTTATAGTAATTCCCCGTAAACATTACATTCAGTATAGCTTTCTGCACTTCGCTTTGAAAGTTGGTTGATTTAATTTCTTCTGAAAATTTCATAATTATTTTTGTATTGGTAGGCAAAGATAATCATATTAGTTGTGCATACAACTAATATTTACTCTATTAAATTTTGTTGTGGATTACCTAATTCTAATTGTTCAATTTCTTTTACTGAACTTCCTGCAATTCCTTTTATGGAACCATACATAGCGGTTGTGTTTTCTAACACTAACTCAATTTGTTTTTCACGTTCTTTCCAAAGTTTTGCCATTGCTCTTTTTTCTGAGTCAAGTGCAGTTTTCATAGCTGTAAAACCTTGAACAATTGCCCCAACATGATTTGCGAATTCATTACCTGTCATATAATTATATAGCATATTCATTTTATCACCTTTATTTTCTTGTGATGATTTTGCCATTTCAATTTTTAAAATCCCATCTCTTAAAACTGTTGCTAAAGCTCGTACTTCGTTAAATGAACAAATCCAAACTTCTTCTTTTAGCCCAAATTGTTCCATATCTTTTGGCATTGTTTCCGTAACAATCACTGCTACATCAGCTTTAGCATTTCGCATGTCAGCTTTTAATTTATCAATCCATTCTTGCCTGAAATCTTTAGTGCGTTTGCTTTCATAAATTATTTTACCACATTCTTTTCCAATATTATTTCTGATAAGTTGCGTACAATCAGCACCTCTAACGCCTTTGCCTACCTCTTCAATTTTATCAAACGGAAAGGAAGCTTGTAATAAATTTTCCAAAGCTATTTCTTGCGTTTCGCCTTGGGTTTGCATACTTCCTTGCTCAACTTTTCGATTCATTTCTTCTAAATTTTTTTGCAATGTTTGAATCAATAAATCTTTTTCATTCAGCTTCATGAATTGATTTTCGGCCTCTTTTTTTCTTGCTGCTTCTTCTATTAATTTTCGTTCAGCATCCATTTTTCGTTGAACTTCTAATTCCATCATTTCTTGTCGTTCAACTAATTCTTGTGTCTTTTTTCTAAACTCTAACTCCATACGCTGAGCCTCTTTCAGCAGGTTTTCTTTTTTTGCATTGTCTTCTTCTAAGGCTTTTAATTTTAATTCAAAATCTGAAGCTGCCTTTTGTTCTAATTGTTTTTTTACTATTGAAGTTTGCTCAGCTAATTTTTTTTGAAAAATTTCATTTTCATTTTGTTTAGTTAATTCAAACTTTTTTTGTTGTTCAGCCAATTCATTTTTTTTTGCCTCAAATTGTAACTGCAATTTTTTTTGTTGTTCCGATACTTGCTTCTGAATACCTTCACGTACTTGAGTTTCAATCACTTTTTCAACACTAAATTCATGTTGGCAATTAGGGCAGATTATTGAATTTTGCATAATTCTTTTATTTAAATATTTCGAATAAGGAAGCTGCTTTCAATAGGCATTCTTCATATTCTTTTTCAGCTTTAGCATCTAAAGTTATAGCACTTCCAGTTGAGTAGGATAAATATTTTTTATCCGCATTATACAATAGAGTTCTGATAACAACATTGAAATCAAAATTACCATTCGGTTCAAAATAACCAATACTACCGCTATATAAACCACGTTTTATTTTTTCATACTTTTCTATCAATTGCATGGATGTGTATTTCGGTGCTCCAGTCATGCTTCCCATCGGGAAAGCATTTTTAATAATTTCAATTTCTGAAATATCATTTCGCTTTGTAGCGGTAATAGTTGAAATCATTTGATGAACCGTTTTGAAAGAATATATTCCAAAAAGTTCTTCCACTTTTACACTTCCTGTTGCAGCACTTTTTGCCAAATCATTTCTCACTAAATCAACAATCATCACATTTTCAGCACGTTCTTTTTCATCATGCAATAATTCATTTTTCAAAGTTTCATCTTCTTCTAAAGATTTTCCTCTCCGTTTTGTTCCTTTAATGGGTTGTGAAATTATTTTATTTTGCTCTAATTTAATGAATCTTTCAGGGCTTCCGCAAATAGCAAATAAATTATCGAGCTTGAAAAAAGATGAAAATGAACCGCCATTTTTTGAATTTAATTTTTGAAAAATTTCAATTGGATTAATGCAAACATTTTCAGCAAAAAACTCCTGACAATAATTTATTTCATAAATAGTTCCGTTTCTGATATGTTCTTGCAATGCTTCAACATCTTGTATATACTGTTGTTTGGATGTTCGGTGATGAATATCAATTTTTTCAGTGGGAGTTATTTTGAGTGAGATAGTATTTTTAATTTCTTCAATAACTTTTTCTGGAGAATCACTTTGGATTTCAATTTCATTGTTTTTGAAGATTAAAATATGTTCAGGAATAAAAAAGTAAGCAGCAGGAAAGCCAATATTGTCAGGTAATGATGATGTTAAATTTTCACAATCATTTTTTAAATCATAACTAAAAAATCCAAAAATATATTCTGATTTATTTTCAAATTTTAATTGTTCAATTTGCCGAAATGCATCTTGTTCAATATTAATTTGCATTGATTTTTTGTTTCCACATGCAACAATAAAATCAGCGGAATAGTACTGTGAATTATTGTATTGATTACTATCTAAAATGCAACAGCTATCAAAAGAAAATGCCCATTGAAGGGCATTTTCTTTTGATAAAGAGGTTAAAATATTTTTATCAGTAATTCTGATAATAATTGTTTATTAAAGATTAAAAATCATCATCATCATCGTCATAATGATCGCTAAACATATTCATGTCTGAATCATCATCAACTTTAAATTCATCATCTTCAATGTTTAAAAATTCATCATCATCATCTGTTTCTCCCTTTTTCTTTGGAGATTTAGCAATTGCCTTTTTTGATGGCTTTGCTGATTTAGAAGCAGCCTTAGATGCCTTAGCCGATTTTGCTGCTGGTTTTGCTGTTTTTTTAGTTGCCATACAATAATATGTATTTATTGATTGTGGTGTAAAAATTCAACACAAATTTTAATTACACAAATTTTTTTTCAAAAAAATTTTTTATTTATTTTGTTCCGATATAAAGATTATTAACAGTTTATTTTTTTCTTATTTTTTTTATTGAGCTGTTCAAGCTAAATAAGGAAAGTAGTTTTAGTAAAAAAGAATCAACAAAAGTTTGTTTATATAAAAAATCAAATTATTTTTGCAGTCAATTTTATTCAAAAAAAGAAATGAACGCGATAGTTAAAATTTTAGGTCAACAATTTCAAGTTGAAGCTGGTAAAGAAGTTAGTATTCATAGATTGGAAGGAAACATCGGTGATGTTGTTAGTTTTTCTGATGTTATGTTGATTGACAATAATGGGAAAATAACTGTAGGGACCCCTACAGTAGCTAATTCAAAAGTTACTGCTAAAATCTTAGGGCACATGCAAGGTGAAAAAGTAGCTGTGTTTAAGAAAAAGCGTAGAAAAGGTTATCAAAAATATAATAACCATCGTCAGCAGTACACAAAAATCATGATTGAATCAATAGCTTAATTAATAAATTTAAAATAGTATAATAAAATGGCTCATAAGAAAGGTGAAGGTAGTTCGAAGAACGGACGTGAATCGCACAGTAAAAGATTAGGAGTAAAAATATTCGGCGGTCAAAAAGCTATCGCTGGTAATATCATTGTTCGTCAACGTGGCACAGTTCATTGCGCTGGTGATAACGTTGGTATGGGAAAAGACCACACATTGTTTGCATTAACACCTGGTGTGGTAGAGTTTAAACGCAAGGCAAATAACAAATCATTTGTTAGCGTTATTGCTCAGGCTTAGTTCATTAAATAACCATTAATAAGGAAGCCCCTCTGCTCCGATGTGATATTAGAGCAAAGTTTCAAATAACCATTTTTTAACCAAAACAAAAAAACCAAAGATCATGGCTACTAAAAAAGCTGCTCCAAAAAAAGCTGCCGCTAAGAAAGCTGCTCCAGCGAAGAAAGCTGCTCCAGCGAAAAAAGCTGCTCCAGCAAAGAAAGCTGCTCCAGCAAAGAAAGCTGCTCCAAAGAAGAAATAATTCTTTTGCACAAAAAATTAAAAAGCATCTGTTTACAGATGCTTTTTTTTTGCAAAAAATTTGCATATCGGTATTCTAAATTGAAAGGAGTAATACCAATTCCAACAACAAAATAGTCCAAACTATTTTGGAGTTGTGAAGTGGTAAATGCCGATACAGTTTGAAAATAGTACAAAAGAGTGAAACGTCCCGATTTCTTCGGGATGGGATATTATGAAAACGTAATCGGTATAATTATTTGTTATCTAAAATATAATCAACTGCAAATTCATATCCAATCGTTCCCACTCCAATTATTGCTCCATTACATTTTGATGAAATTAAATCAACATGCCTGAACGATTCACGGTTATATATATTGCTTATATGTACCGAAACACTTGGTATTTTAATTGCTGAAATTGCATCAGCTATTGCAACTGAGGTATGCGAATATGCTCCGGCATTTATTATTAATCCATCATGGCTTTTACTATGTAGTTGAATTTTATCGACTAATTCACCTTCAAAATTTGATTGAAAAAAAGTAAATTCAACGTTTGTGAATTTTAATTGTAATTTTTTATTTATTGATTCAATTGTTTCTGAACCATAAATATTTACTTCTCGTGTGCCTAAAAGATTTAGATTAGGGCCATTAATTAAAATGATTTTTTTCATCATAATTATTCTAAATCACTACTTAATTTAAACCTACAAATTCTATTATTCCCTTTATCAGCAACATATACAGTGCGCTTAAAATAGCATACCCCACTTGGTTGATTAAACTGGAAAGGACCATTTCCATGTCCTCCAAAAGAAGCAATTATTTGTTTAGTAATTCCACTATTGGCTGCAGGATTTACACCTTCAAATCCTTTAGGAGTAAATTGATATAATGAATCAGTTTGCTCATCAACTACAAAAACATATCCTGTAGCATCAGGCGCTACATAAACATCACTTGGTTTTTTAAATCTATAAGATTGATATAAAAATTTATCTGCCTTAGAATAATCAAAGTTTATTAATGCTTGATTTTCGCCATAACTTATTCCTGCATCAGGGTCGTTAAATTCTTTTATTTGTAATACTTTATATTCAGCAGTTGGTGATTGTTGAACTAAATAAAACCAATTAGGAGCATCTACATACTGCTGTGGTGGAACTTGTGCTGTTGCAATGCTTGCTACATCAAGCGTTGACTTTAAATTACTATTTGTAGGATTAAGTCCATTGCAGTAACCAATGTTTGAGCCATTTTTATCAAAAATCAAAATTGAATTATCAGCAATGGCAACAGTTGTAGCTAAGTTTTTAGGGCCTTTTCGGCTTACATAAATTCTATTATCAGCTAATGCTGCAACGCCTGTAAATTCAACTTGTTCGTCACTTATTCCTCTGAAACCTTCTGTATTTCTTGTGGCATCACAAAATGGATGAATCAATGTATCTACAAATATTGGCCCTGATGCTGCTGATGCATTGTAAAAATGATATACGGCTGGTAAGTTTTCTAACGAACCATTATTATCAATATCTTTATAAATTCTACCACAAACATAGGTATGCTGTCTTCTATCTTGAATGATATCAGTAGCACCTGGAATGTTAATTTTAAAATGTTCTTCACCTTTTAAATCAAGAATGTGAACACCATTATCATCAATAACGTAAACCATTTCATCAAAGCCAACAAAAACATCTTTAGGGTTTGAAAATCCGTTCCAGATGGGTTGCACAGGCACATAACCAATATTTGTTGGGTATAATTTTGGATCAATTCTTCCTTGTTCAAAAACTTGATTTACTTGATCATCTTTCTTTTTTCCTAATAAAAAATCACAGCTATTAAAACTAAGCGATATTACAATTGCTATTAAAATATATTTAAACTTCATGTAGATTGATAAAT
>JBDKJJ010000180.1:0-3699 GCA_039796635.1 Bacteroidota bacterium | reverse complement strand
TTTCATATTGATAACTGTTATTAAAACCATTCACCACAATTTTAGTTTTATCTATAAATGGATTAGGAAAAACTGTAATTAATTTATTTTTATTGTCAATATTATCAACTGACGCATCGCCATAGCAATACACAAAAATTCTGGCAGAGTTGTTTTGAGGAGAAGCTTCGTTTGGTTGAAACTTAGGCCAGATAACAATTTCATTGTCTTTGAATTTTGTAAAAATTGTTGGAGGAAATTGAATTTGGGTACGAAGCTGAACTGAATCACCAGGATTTAAAATTGCAGGTATCATTACATCTACCGAATCAGTTGGAACTAATTGATAAGAAAATTGGGTTGGGTTTTGAACCATCGTGTCAACGTAGTAATAAAATCTAAGAGTGCTTACACCTCCGCCATTTACTACAAAACTATCTGTACCATTATTTAATAAAGTAAATTGTAATGAGTCAAATGAGTTGAGAAATACTGCATTGGTGCCATTCCCAAGCTTTAGGTTTTTAATTTGCAAATCAAAATTTAATATCTGCGCTTGTGATAAGCTGGAGATAAGGCTAATTACTACCGCCAATAAAATTACTTTAATCGTTTTCATGTTGAATGGTTTTTAAGATTTAACCAAGGCAAATTTACTAAATATCTAATATTAAAATGATAAAAATAAACTTTATCTTACATGTTCAAATTTGCAAAAATGAATCATTTATCAGATATAATTCATCATTTAGATAAAGAAGAAATTCGCTCGTACAAACTTTTTGCATCACGTGTACAATTCGAAAATAGCGATGGAAAAATAACTAAACTATTTGATTTAGTAAAAGACAAGAAACATGATGAAGATGATCCTGAATTAGTAAAACATTTATTTGGTGATTATAATCACAACGCTCACTACAGGCTCAAAAACCGCTTGGCAGAAGATGTTCAACGAAGTTTGATTATGCATCATTATAACTTGGATGGAAAAATAAAAACTATTAATCAAATTTTATTAGCCCGAATTTACTCCTATAAAGGCGGCTTTAAACAATCTTTTAATTTTTTAAAACGTGCTGAAAAAAAGGCAGAAGAAGGATTGTTTTATGATTTACTAAATATCATTTATGATGAAATTTTAGTGTTATGTAAATCATTTCATGGCGTAAATCCGCAAGAGTATATTGATAAGCAAGATTTGAATAGCAAGCGATTGCAAAAAATTCTTCGAACAAATGCTTTGATTGCCTCATTAAATTATCAATTAAGACAAACAAATTTTTCGGGCAAAGACACAAATATTCTGCAAACTATAAGCAGAATAAATAGAAAATTAAACATAGGAAAAGATGTTACAGAAATTCCAGAAACGCAATTTCAAATTCATGAATGTGTTAAGAATGCGTTGCTTTTTAAAAAGGATTTTGCATCGCTAGAAAACTATTTAAGTAATTCGTACAAGCAATTTTTAGCACAGAAATTATTTACTAAAGATAATTATGATAAGAAAATTGTATTGCTGATTTGGTTGGTAAATACTTGTTACAAAAACAAGCATTTTAAACAAATGAATCCATATTTAAATGAATTGGATAAATCGTTGAACGATTTTAATAAGCTTTATTTGGATAAATATATATGGGCTTATAATCAAGGCAGAATGCTTTATTATGTAGGCACAAATGAAATTGAAAATGCTATTCAATTGCTTGAACATTACAAACAAAAAGGAAAGCAAAATGATGTAATGAATTATGATGTAAATGTGTATTTGAATCTATCAACTTTTTACTTTTTTAAAGGAGATTTGAAAAAAGCGAATGAACATATTGTGCATTTATTGCTAAAAAATATCAATAATAAATTATCAGTAGAAATGCGATTGGCAGTAGATATTGTAGATTTAATTTTACAAATAGAATTAAAAGAAAATATTTATGCCGAACATAAATTGAGTGAAATTAAACGCATATTCAAAGCAAAACTGAATCATCCATCATTCGAAAAGGAAAAAGCATTTTTAAAAATTATTCAACTTTTTATTTTTGAAAAAAATGTAAAATGGAATAATGCTAAAGCAGCAAACATTGATGAGTTTATGAAAAAGTATAATAAGCTTGAGCCCGGCTCTAATGAAGCATTACATTATACTTTATGGATTCAATCCAAACTTAAAAATCAGAAATATTACAGCTTGTTACTTCAAGCGCTGAACAAATAAAATTCTATCCGAAATTAAACATTTCTATTACTTTAATGTCAGGATGCAATGATGTACGAACTGGGCATGTACGTGCTACACGTTCGATAATTAATTGATCCTTGTTGTCCCAAGTATTTTCAGGGAAGGTAATGTTTAAATGTATTTCACCAATTCTACGTGGATTGTTATACATCACTTTTGTACATTTTATTTCTGTTCCTGTAAAATCCCATTTACGATTTTCTTTTTTACCAAAAATACCCAAGGTGGTTAAAATACAAGCAGCAAGCGATGTTGCAGTTAAATCTGTTGGTGAAAAATATTCACCTTTACCCATATTATCAGTAGGCGCATCCGTTAAGAATGTGCTTTTAGATTGCAAGTGCATACACTCAGTACGCAAATTTCCTTTATAAGTAACTTTAGATGTCATTCAAAATATTTTTAGGTATGGGCAAAGTTTAATAACTTTATCCAATAATTCAAGTTTTAATACGTTACTATTTTTCTATTTGAAAATAATTCTTTCCATATTGTTTACGCTTGTTTTTTTTAATTCATTTTCACAAAAAAAGGAAACTGAAGTGAAAAAAACTGCAAAAATTGTTCAGCAAGATAAAAATGTAAAGTTATTGATGCATGATGAATACAGCTATGGAATAGGTGTAAACACAAATGGTTGGACATTGGCTTACAACAAAACCAAAATTATTCATTTTACTAAAAAGAAATTTTGGGAAATTGAGTTCAGTAAAATTAAAAGTGATAAGGAAACCAAAACTGACCCAGTTGATTATGATCAAAATAGAGCGATGCCTAAAAAATTTGTTTTTGGCAAACGTAATTCACTATTTGTGTTAGAATATAGAAAAGGATTGAATTATAAACTGACCCAAAAATCTATAAAAAATGGAGTTGAAATTTCATGGAATACTTCAGCAGGGCTTACATTGGGTTTGCTAAAGCCTTATTATTTAGTGTTGAAACGTGGCTTACCTGATAATTTGATTTCATATTCAGATGAAAAATATAGCTCGAATAATGATAGTATTTTTTTAAACAAAGCCACTTTGGCTGGTATTTATGGCTACTCAGGATTTTGGAAAGGAATTGGCGAAACATTGCCTATGCCTGGTTTTAATGCTCGAATAGGTTTAAATTTTGATTGGGCTGCTTACGATGAAAATATTTCATCACTAGAAGTTGGACTAAAGGTAAATATGTTTTTAACCACAGTTCCATTGATGGTAAATAAGCATAATTATCAAGTTTTTCCATCATTTTTCGCCATTTATAAAATTGGTGAAAGAAAGTATTAAGGTGTAAAAATAAATTTGTCAATTTTTTTTTTTGACTATATATTTGTTTCAATTTTTCATAGGAGTTTACCAAGGTCAAAAGCCGTTAGAGTTATGGGAGTTCTCTAGCGGCTTCTTGGTTTTTATTACTTTCCTAATTTAATTAACTATAAAATAAATATGAAAATAGATATTCATACGCATATAATGCCTAAG
>JBDKJJ010000179.1:0-5838 GCA_039796635.1 Bacteroidota bacterium | reverse complement strand
TTGTTGATGGCAATTACATCAGCATAATCCAACATATTAATCTTCTCTAACTGCGATGCAGCGCCATATTCAGGAGTCATCACATATAGGCTTACACTTACAAAATCTAAAATTGAAGCATCGCTTTGACCTGCACCAGCGCTTTCCAAAATAATAAAATCGAACGCAGCCGCTTTGCACACATCAATAGCTTCTTGTACATGAGCACTCAGCGTTACTTCACTATCACGTGTAGCCAACGAACGCATATAAGCCCGTGGGTTATGAATTGAATTCATTCTGATTCTATCACCTAACAATGCGCCGCCTGTTTTCTTTTTAGATGGATCAACAGAAATTACAGCAATCGTTTTATCGGTATAACGATTTAAAAAACGCCGAACAATTTCATCCGTTACGCTTGATTTTCCTGCACCGCCGGTGCCGGTAATACCGAGAACGGGAGTTGATGATTTGTTGATTTGAAGATTTATTGATTGTCCGTTTTCGGCAGCAGTTATTAGTTGTGCAATCAATTTATCATTGCGTTCAAAATTTTCAATTTTCAATTTTACATTTTCAATTGTATTGAAGTCGCATTGCTGCACTACATCTTCAATCATGCCTTCTAAGCCCATTTTTCTACCATCATCAGGCGAATAAATACGATTGATACCATACGCATGTAATTCTTCAATTTCAACTGGCAAAATAGTGCCGCCGCCGCCGCCAAATATTTTGATATGTCCACAACCTTGTTCTCTCAACAAATCATACATGTATTTGAAAAACTCAACATGTCCACCTTGATAAGAAGTGATGGCAATGCCTTGAGCATCTTCTTGTATGGCACAGTTCACAATTTCGGCAGCACTGCGATTATGCCCCAGGTGAATTACCTCAGCTCCTTTGGCTTGCATAATCCTTCGCATAATGTTGATGGCTGCATCGTGTCCATCGAAAAGTGAAGCTGCTGTAACAATGCGTACTTTATTTTTTAATTCTAAACTCATGATTGTAGATTTATAATGCGTAAAGATAGTGTTTGTAGGTTTCTAAATTACTCTTTCAAGTATTCTACTTGGTGTAAATTATGTATGCTTCATCGTGTCTAATAGCTTCAGTAGTTTCAAAAACAATTTTATATGGCATTTTATGAATAAAATTATAGGTACTGTTACTTTTTGAAAGTAATAATATGCCATTAGGATGTATAGAAAAAAAACGATTTGTTCGAGCTAATAAAGTATCATACATTATATCTACACGTTGGTTATTAAAAATTAAATGTTCACGAAATGAATTTGTATTGGCATGATAAAATTTGCGATTTAATTGAATAGCCACTGATGTACAAGCATCATCTGAGTAGCCAATGATTGGGCTATTTTGATGTTTTTTTTGAATGAAATTTACAGCTTGCAAACTTGCTGAAAATGGATATTTATTTTCAAAATAAAATGCTTGTGCTGAGCCTAACATTTGAAAAAATAAAATTAAAAAAAATACTTTTTGCAGATATTTTTCAGGAAAAATGAGTACCCATTTTTTTGCTTTTTCTGAAAAATTAAATCGATGATATAAATTTGAACGAGTGATATTATAAATCCAAAAACACATTAATAGTAAAATATAAATATGACCATGATGCCTTATTGAACCATGGTATTTTGCCGCAATAAAAAATAACATGATGGAAAGAGCAGTAAAAAAAATGTAAAATACTGTTAGGTTATTTCTGTAGATTTTTATCAACCAAAAAATTAAAAAAATTGAAATAATAAACTGAACTGCTTGTGAAAAATTATAGTTTAAAAAAGTTTCAAAAATTGATGAGTTCCAAAAATGAAAGTTGAATTTAAAGATTGGAAAAAAACTATTAGCAATTACTGAAATGGCAGCAGTATAGTTATCAGGGTTGATGTTCCAACCTGGTGAAGTGCCAATATCATCAGGCGGTGCCACAACATATTTAAATAATACAATGCCAATAGTTGAAATAAAAATAGCCAAATAGTAAAAAATGTTTTTGTGAAATCGGTGGTGCAAAAAATAAAATATACCAATGCTTAAAGCAATAATAAAACTATATAAACTAAACTGCATGGCAATCAAAATTAAAAAAGCATACAATAAATAATTTTTTTTGTTGAAATACATACATAGCAAAAAATAAAAGGGAAGAGCGATGCCATAATTACGAGCAATAGCAGCATATTCATACATAAAAAAATAGCTAAATGAAATGACTACTCTATAGTAAACAGGGAAAGGTGCTTTCCAGATGAATAGTAATAAACCCGTGGATGCAAATAACCATTGCATTATTTTTATACTGGTAAATGATGTATTAAAATGATAAATTATTTTTTGAAAAATATACCACCCCAAAGGATGCCCTTCGTACCTAACCCAATCTATCAATTGATGAATTGATGTACTGTTGCGAACTAATGAAAATGCTTGTAGTTCATCTCTCCAGGGTTCATGGTGAATTAAATTAAGGTAACTGATTATTAATGTTACAATGGATGTAAGAATACATAAGATTATTTCAATATATTTTTTAGGTTGTAAAATATTTGTTTCGAAAATTTTATTCATTAGGCTAAAATAAAAAAGAGTCGTAATGAAATTACATTACGACTCTTTTATTTATTGAAATTACTTATGCTCTTATTTTTCGATTACAAATTTTTGAGTAAAGTTTTTATTAGATGATTGGAATTTGATGAAGTAAACTCCATTTGTTTGATTTGATAAATCAAAAGAAATTTTTGAGTTATTTCCAACTGTTTGGTTATCTAATTTGGCAACAGTTTGTCCTAATAAATTTTCAACTGAAATAGTGGCATTATTGGCATTGATATCATTAAATGTAATATTGATTAAGCCTGTTGAAGGGTTAGGGAAAATATTTACATTATAATCAGCAACTGCATCTGCAATACCATTTACACAACCAACTCCATCAACGGTTATTTTTTTAGAAACATGATGTGTTCCAATTTGATTATAAACATCTAAACGTACTGAGAAGGTACCTCCTTTGTTATAAGTATGTGTTGGATTTTTTACAGTTGAAGGTGCTGAACCATCACCAAAGCCCCAATTCCATGATACAGGAGAATTAGTAGATAAATCAGTAAATGAATAGGTACAAGTATTATTTGTGTAGCTATAGTTAGCCGTTGGCACATCTAAAGAAACAGTAGAGCAAACATCATTTGCACCAGTAGCATTTGACATAAAATTAGCAGCATCAATTTCTAAATATTTGATATAATTGTTTCCTATATCATCACCATTTGTTAAGTTAGTTCCTGGCTCTAAATCTTCTTGCCAAACTAAATATACATTTGCATCCACATCTCGAGCCATTGAAGGGTAAACATCTTCAAATCCAGGAGTTTTTGTTACATTAACAACTCCACTCCAAGTAGCATTTAATGGCATAACTGCGAATGCCGAATCATAGTGATGGCCATTTATTGGGAAGGCATCTTCTTTCAAGAACATCATCATGATATCGCGATAGTTTTGACCTTTAGGTGAATTATTTACGTTAGCATCACCAGTAGTATCATTTTCCATTAAACATGAGTATGTTACGAATATGTTTCCTAATGCATCAATACCAGCTTGCGGCATTGAAATCATACCTGAACGATATAATGCATCCTTTGATGTATTTCCTGATAAATTATAGCCAGTACCTATACTAATTGATAAACTTTGGTCGCAGTCATGTCTGCTTGTAAATAAGTCATCAATTAATATAGATTGGTTACCATCTTCATTCCAATACGCCAAAGCGCTACATAAATTAGGATAAAAACTCCAGCTAGATGATGAAGTTGGGTCGCCTTTTAACCAATAAACACCCCACCAAACGTGAACCATACCATAATTATCAATCAAACAAGTAACGTTTCCATCATTAGTTCTGATTGAATCGGTAATTGTTCCAGTAGCACCACCATGATATCCTGCAATTGGAAAAGAGTCAGCTTTCATTGAAGTCCAAGTAACACCATAATCCATTGATTTCATAACTGTAACGTCACGTCCAGTTCCGCCAACAACAATAGCAACGATTGAATCTTTTGCATCGATAAAGTAATCATCACCACCGCATCTGTAGTAACGGCTATATGGAAAATTAGGAATTAAAACATGATCAACAGCCCATGTAGCACCACCATCAGTTGATTTAGAGAATAAAACAGGTTGTTTTGTGGCCGAAGGAGATTTTACGTAATTAGTGTCTTGGCTTGCATCCAATAAATAAATGGTATTACCTGAATTAGCTGTTCTTGTCCAAATGTTTGTAACATTTGTAGTTACGGTAGCTTCTGTAAATGTACCTCCTGCTGCTGAATTTTTTAACATATAATTTCCATAAGTGTTATTATTGAATTTATGAGAAATTACTACGTCTTCTCCGCTTGCATTAGTACATAATGCTGGCCAACCAGTACGTGTAGTTGCCTCAACACGTGATGTAGGAATTGGCCCCCAAGTAGTGCCATTGAAATGATTATAACCTGCACCACGTTTTGGATATTGTGAATCGGTTGAATCAGGTGAAAATGTCCAAGTTACTGAAGTTTTATTACCAGGATATCTAACAATACGACGTTGAGCTGCAGCATTACTTTGTAAGTCATAAAATGTTTGACCAACAACAGTACCTACTGGTGAAGCATAAGCAATTGCTTTAGATTTAGATTTTGATTTTGAAGGATTAGCTACATCCTGCGTTGGTGTCATAGAAGCTGAAACTGGTTTACCTGGGTTGATTTTTACAGCCGCATTATTCGCCTTTGATTGCGCAAATAATACTGATGGTAAAAAGCCAAGTGATAATAGTAGAACTTTTTTCATTTGTTATGCTTTTTGTTAATTAATTAATGTTTAAGAATGCCAAAAATAGGCTTCACAATCGTAATTGCCAAATTTTTATTTTTTTAATTCGTTGCAACCTAATTTACTTTTTTTTCGTCTGCTGCCCTTGTTTCATTTGAGCTTCACGTGCCTTGTAAGCTTGTTCTAATCTTGCTTGAAAGCCTGATTTCTTTTCTGGACGTTTCTTGTTTTCTTCTATTTCAGCTCTTATTTTATCTTCATTTACTATAAATTTTTGAATGATTAGTTGCTGAACAATGGCTGTTAAATTTTGTAGTAAATAGTAATATGATAATGCGGCAGGCGAATTATTCAATATTCCTAAGAACATAATTGGGAAAATATATTGCATATACTTCATGGCTGCCATGTTAGGGTCATTGTTCATATTCATTTGATGACGATTCATATACATTGTGCCATAGGTTGATAATGTCATTAACAAAGTGAATAAACTTACATGGCTGCCATATAACGGTATGTTAAAACCCAAGTTTAGTATTGAATCAAAATTTGACATATCATTTGCCCATAAAAATGAGTAATGTCGAAACTCAATTACTGTTGGTACAAAGTAATAAATAGAAACTAATACAGGTATTTGAATTAATTGTGGTAAGCATCCACCCAATGGATTTACGCCAGCTTTACGATATACTTTTAGTTGTTCTTGACCAAACTTTGCTTGATCATCTTTGTAACGCTCTCTTAAAGCATCCATTTCAGGCTTTAAGATTTTCATTTTAGCTGCGCTATTGAATGTTTTAAAGTTTAGTGGAAATAATATCAATCGAGCAATTAGTACTATTATTAAAACCATTAAACCATAACTTAAATTAAACTTTCCTAAAAAATCCCATAATGGTATTACTAACCACTTATTAATGTATTTAACCCATTTAAAAATGTTGGCTCCCAAGGTTACTATGTTTTCTAAGCCAATATTTTGCT
>JBDKJJ010000178.1:0-4823 GCA_039796635.1 Bacteroidota bacterium | reverse complement strand
ATTAAGGCTTTGCCATATCCTGATTTGTTAGCCATTCAGTTGCAATCATTCAGAGATTTTTTTCAATTAGATACAACTTCTGAAAATCGTAGTAATGAAGGTTTATTTAAAGTTTTTCAAGAAAATTTTCCTATTACTGATGGACGTAATATTTTTAATTTAGAATTTTTAGATTATTTCGTTGACCCTCCTCGTTATAGCATGGAGGAATGTGTTGATCGCGGATTAACATATAGCGTTCCCTTAAAAGCAAAATTGCGTTTAAGTTGTAACGACCCAGAACATATTGATTTTCAAACCATCGTTCAAGATGTGTTTCTAGGAAATATTCCATATTTAACACCTAAAGGAACATTTATTATTAATGGCGCTGAACGTGTTGTAGTATCACAATTACATCGTTCGCCAGGTGTATTTTTTGGACAAAGTGTTCATCCAAATGGCACAAAAATTTATTCAGCTCGTATTATTCCTTTCAAAGGAGCTTGGATGGAATTTGCTACTGATATTAACAATGTAATGTATGCTTACATTGATCGTAAAAAGAAATTTCCTGTAACTACACTTTTACGTTCAATGGGGTATGAAACTGATAAACAAATTTTGGAATTGTTTGGTTTAGCAGAAGAAATTAAAGCCACTAAACCTACATTAAAAGATGCTTTAGGAAAGAAATTAGCAGCTCGTGTATTAAAGTCATGGTTTGAAGATTTTGTGGATGAAGATACTGGTGAAGTGGTTTCAATTGAACGAAATGAAGTTGTTTTGGAACGTGATACTATTTTAGATGAGGATAATATTGAATCAATTTTAGAAACAGGAGTTAAAACTGTTATCTTACAAAAAGAAGAATTAGCTGGTGATTATTCAATCATTTACAATACTTTACAAAAAGATACTTCAAATACTGAATTAGAAGCTGTTCAGCATATTTATCGTCAATTACGTGGAACTGATGCCCCTGATGATGAAACAGCCCGTGGAATTATAGAAAAATTATTCTTCAGTGATAAACGTTATGATTTAGGAGAAGTCGGTCGTCATAAAGTGAACCAGAAATTAGGTTTGGACATGAAAAACGATTCAAGAGTATTAAGCAAATCAGATATTATTTTGATTGTGAAATACTTGGTTCAACTAACTAATGCAAAGGCTGAGATTGATGATATTGACCATTTAAGTAATCGTCGTGTTCGTACAGTTGGTGAACAATTGTATTCTCAATTTGGCGTTGGTTTAGCTCGTATGGCTCGTACTATTCGTGAACGTATGAACGTTCGTGATAACGAGGTATTCACACCAGTTGATTTGATTAACGCTAGAACTTTATCTTCAGTAATTAATTCATTCTTTGGAACTTCGCAGTTATCTCAATTCTTAGATCAAACTAATCCATTATCTGAAATTACGCACAAACGTCGTATTTCTGCCTTAGGACCCGGCGGTTTGAGTAGAGAAAGAGCAGGTTTTGAGGTTCGTGACGTTCACTATTCTCACTACGGTCGTTTATGTACCATCGAAACACCAGAGGGACCAAACATCGGGCTAATTTCAACTTTATGTGTACATGCTAAAATCAATGATATGGGCTTTATCGAAACGCCCTATAGAAGAGTTGATACAAGCAAAGTGAACTTAAATGATGCTAAAGTTGAATATTTAACTGCTGATGATGAAGATAATAAAATTATTGCACAAGCTAACGTAGATGTAGATGATAAAGGTAATTTTAGAGAAAACCGTATCAAATGTCGTCAACATGGTGAATTCCCTGTATTAGAACCTGCTGAAATTGAATATATGGACGTTGCTCCGAACCAAATTGTAGGTGTGAGTGCTTCTTTAATTCCATTCTTAGAAAATGATGATGCAAACCGTGCCTTGATGGGTTCAAACATGCAACGTCAAGCAGTTCCATTATTACGTCCTCAATCTCCAATTGTAGGTACAGGCCTTGAAGCTAAAGTAGCGCAAGATAGCCGTATGCTTATCAATGCTGAAGGTAAAGGCGTAATTGAATATGTGGATGCAAAACAAATTCACGTTAGATATGAAAGAACAGAAGACCAAAAAACTGTATCTTTTGAAGATGATGTGAAAGTGTATAATTTATTGAAATTCCGAAAAACGAACCAAAGCACTTGTATCAACCTACGTCCGATTGTTAAGAAAGGCGAAAAAGTAGTTCCAGGTCAGGTATTGTGTGAAGGTTATGCTACAGATAATGGCGAATTAGCTTTGGGTACTAATTTAAAAGTGGCATTTATGCCATGGAAAGGTTATAACTTTGAGGATGCCATTGTATTAAGCGAAAGAGTATTACGTGAAGATTTATTTACTTCAATGCACATTGATGAATACGAATTAGAAGTACGTGATACCAAATTAGGTGAAGAAGAATTAACTAATGATATTCCAAACGTATCTGAAGAAGCTACTAAAGATTTGGATGATAGAGGTATCATTCGTATTGGCGCTGAAATTAAGGAAGGCGATATTATGGTTGGTAAAATCACTCCAAAGGGTGAAACTGATCCAACACCTGAAGAAAAATTATTAAGAGCCATTTTCGGTGATAAAGCAGGCGACGTTAAAGATGCTTCAATGAAAGTTTCTCCAAGTACTGATGGTGTTGTAATTGATACTAAATTATTCAGCCGTGCTAAAAAGGATAAAAATTCAAAAGCTAAAGAAAAAGCAACAATTGATAAATTAGAAACTATCTATAATAAAAATCAAAAAGATTTGAAAGATAGATTGATTGAAAAATTATTGATGTTGTTAAAAGATAAAACATCTCGTGGTGTTAAAAATCTTTATGGCGAAGATTTAATCCCTAAAGGAAGCAAATTCACAACTAAATCTTTAGATATTAATTATGACCAAATTGATGCTAATGGTTGGACTACAAGTGATGAAACAAACGTTTTAGTTAAAGTATTATTACACAATTATGGTATTAAATTTAATGAAGAAAGCGGTAGATTTAAACGTGAGAAATTTAATGTTACGATTGGTGATGAATTACCAGCAGGCGTAGTTAAATTAGCTAAGGTGTATATCGCTAAAAAACGTAAATTAAAAGTAGGTGATAAGTTAGCAGGTCGTCACGGTAATAAGGGTATTGTAAGTCGTATTGTACGTGATGAAGATATGCCATTTACTGAAGACGGAACACCGGTTGATATTGTATTGAATCCGTTGGGGGTACCTTCAAGGATGAACTTAGGTCAGATTTATGAATCAGTATTGGCTTTAGCTGGTTTAAAATTGGGTAAGAAATACGGTACACCAATCTTTGATGGTGCTTCATTACAAGAAATTGCTACTGAAATTAACGAAGCAGAATTACCTGATTATGGTCAAACATGGTTGTTTGATGGTGAAACTGGTGAAAGATTCCATCAAAAGGCTACCGTAGGTGTAATTTATATGCTTAAATTAAATCACTTGGTTGATGATAAGATGCATGCACGTTCAATAGGACCGTATTCATTAATCACTCAACAACCATTAGGTGGTAAAGCACAGTTTGGTGGTCAAAGATTTGGTGAAATGGAAGTTTGGGCTTTAGAAGCTTATGGTGCTGCTAATATCTTACAGGAATTACTTACTGTAAAATCAGATGATATTATGGGTAGAGCAAAAGCTTATGAAGCAATTGTTAAAGGTGAAAACATTCCAAGACCAGGTATTCCTGAATCATTTAATGTATTAGTTCATGAATTACGTGGATTGGCATTAGATGTGAAGTTTGAGAACTAAAAATAGAGTTGAACAACATATTAAAAGGCTGCAAATACAAATTGCAGCCTTTTTTGTTATTATTTAAAGAATAAAATTAATTGAGTTGGAATCTTTCTTAGGTCATACCAATTCCAACAACAAAATAGTCCAAACTATTTAGGAGTTGTGAAGTAGTAAATGCCGATACTGTTTGGAAAAAGTACAAATGAGTGAAACGAAATTTGTACTTTTTTGAAAACGTAATCGGTATCATTTGCTTTTACATCATGGTTAACAACCAAACATCACAAGCATTTTATCAAATGGTATTTCAATTATAAAAATCAGGATTGTTTTTTTTGCCTTATGCAAAAAAGAATTTGAAAAAAAAAGCTGCTGATTTATTAAAATCAGCAGCTAATTCTTAGTTGTAAATATCTTATTGCTATATAGTTTCTATCAAGCTATGCTTAAGTCTATTTTTGATTTATGGTGGTAATTAAATCATTATTTTTTCTTTTTCAAAAACTATTTTTTTGCTCCTATAGTCAAATTGATATATTATTTTTTCTCTCTTTCTTTTGCTTCTAAACTTAATGTTGCATGAGGAACAGCTCTTAACCTATCTTTAGAAATCAGATTACCTGTAACTCTACAAATGCCATAAGTTTTATTATCAATACGCATTAATGCTTTCTCTAAATGGCCAATAAAAGTACCTAATCTTGAAGCCATTTGATTTAAATATTCTCTTTCTAACGTTCCGGCACCATCTTCCATTCCCCCAAATCTGTTTTCAGTATCCGAAGTAGAATTTTCAGAAGATTTAGTGATTTGCTCTTGAATATAATGTAATTCTTCTTTTGATTTATTCATTTTTTCATTAATCAAATCTTTGAATTCATTTAATTCTTTATCTGAATATCTTGTTCTTGTTAAATCAACTGTTGAACGTTTTATTGGCTGTGGACCAACCTTTCTCATTATTGGTAATTTCAATTCAGGAATTTTAGTATCGACCATATTTTTAGTTGATTTTTCAACTTTAGATTTAACCAAGCTTTTTACAACCTCTTTTTTTGAAACACTAATTGTCT
>JBDKJJ010000177.1:0-15705 GCA_039796635.1 Bacteroidota bacterium | reverse complement strand
TCTTTATGGCCCTAATGCTGAAACTTCATTCCCTATTCATAAAGCAAAAGATGGCGAAGTGATTCAATTAGGAAAAATCTCATTTACCATTTTACATACGCCAGGTCATACTTTAGAGTCAACTTGTTATTTATTAAAAGATGAAAATGGCAATGACCATGCAATATTCACAGGTGATACATTATTTGTTGGTGATGTAGGTCGCCCTGATTTATTCAGCGGAAATTTAAGTAAAGAAGAATTAGCTGATATGCTTTTTGATTCGTTGCAAACTAAAATAAAACCATTGCATGATAATGTGATTGTGTACCCAGCACATGGCCCAGGTTCAGCTTGTGGCAAGGCTTTAGGCAAAGAAACTTTTAGCACAATTGGTATTCAAAAAGCTACCAACTATGCTTTGAAACATACAGATAGATTAGAGTTTATTGATGAAGTAACTTCAGGCTTAAATGCGCCACCACCTTATTTTCCTATCAATGCTACCATTAATAAAAAAGGACATGATTTGTTGGGTGATATCATGAACAACGTGAAAGCCTTATCAGTAGATGAGTTTGCAGCATTAACTAATGATGATACAATTTTATTAGATACTCGAACTGCTGATCAATTCACCGAAGGCTTTATTCCAAATTCATTGTTTATTGGCTTAGATGGCAGGTTTGCTGAATGGGCTGGCTCATTATTACCATTTAATGCTGACATTTTATTAATAACAGATGAAGGAAAAGAGCAAGAATCGGCTACTAGATTGGCTCGTGTAGGGTTAGATAATATTAAGGGTTATTTAAAAGGAGGTTTTGAAGCTTGGAAAAATGCTGGAAAAACTTGTGATTTAATTATTAATGTTGAAGCCGATGAATTAAGAATAGATATGCAATATGATGCTGATAAAATGGCAATTATTGATGTAAGAAAACCGACCGAATTTGAAGCCGGACATATTGATGTGGCTGAAAATTTTTCATTAGCCGATTTAGAAAAAGAAATAGAAGATTTACCCGAACATAAAAACTTGTATGTGCATTGTGCAGGCGGCTATCGTAGTGTGATAGCAGCTTCTATCATGAAGCAACATGGCATTCATCAATTGCGAAATGTAATTGGTGGTTGGGGAGCAATCACTAAAATTAATGATATGCCTATTGAATTGCCTCAACCCAAAAATGCGGAGTTGAATTAGTTAATAACCATGAAAATAGCTGACATCATTCAACAACTCGAAGCCTTTGCTCATCCTTCCTTGCAAGAATCGTATGATAATGCTGGGTTGATAGTAGGCGATGCAAATACAGAAATTTCAAAAGCCATTATTTGTTTAGATGCAATTGAATCAGTGGTAGATGAAGCTATTGCTGAAAATGCAAATCTTATCATTGCTCATCATCCTATTATTTTTTCAGGATTGAAAAAATTGAATGGAAAAAATTATGTTGAACGTGTTATCATTAAAGCCATTCAACACAATATTGCTATTTATGCCATTCATACCAATTTAGATAATGTTTTGCAAGGCGTTAATCAAAAAATCGCTGAAAAAATTGGATTAAAAAATTGTCAGATTTTAGCTCCCAAATCAGGTGTTTTAAAAAAACTAGTAACTTTTGTTCCCGTTGAATTTGCCGAAAAACTGAAGTCAGCATTATTTCAAGCAGGAGCTGGAAACATTAGCAATTACAATGAATGTAGCTTTTCATCGGAAGGAAAAGGAACATTCAGAGGCAATGAATTTAGCAACCCTAAAATTGGCGAAAGAGGCAAAAGAGAAGAAGTACAAGAAACACGATTGGAAATAATTTTTGAAAATTTTCAACAATCAAAAATCCTGAAAGCATTGTTTGAAACCCATCCTTACGAAGAAGTAGCCTACGATATTTATGCTTTAGAAAATAATCATCCGCAAATTGGTGCTGGTTTAATAGGTGAAATGACAACCGAAATGGATGAAACTTTATTTTTGCAACACACAAAAAAATCGTTACAAACCAATTGCATTCGGCATTCTCATTTCAACAACAAAAAAATAAAAAAAGTGGCTGTATGCGGCGGCAGTGGTAGCTTTTTATTGAAAAATGCTATTCAGCAAAAAGCGGATGCTTTTGTTACAGGCGATTTTAAATATCATGAGTTTTTTGATGCAGATGGCAAAATTTTAATTGCAGATGTAGGGCATTATGAAAGCGAACAATTTACAATTGATTTATTATATGATTATTTATCGAAAAAAAATCATACATTTGCACTCCTCAAAACAAAAATTAACACCAATTCGGTAAATTATTTATAAATGGCTGCAACTAAAGAAATTACAGTAGAAGACAAATTACGTGCTTTGTTTCAATTACAAAAAATTGATTCACAAATTACAGAAATCAAAACTGTACGTGGCGAATTGCCAATGCAAGTAAGAGATTTAGAAGATGAATTAGAGGGAATGAAAGTTAGAATCACACATCTTGAAGAAGAGGTGGCTGGTGCTGAACAAGTAATTGCTAACTTCAAAACTGCTAAAAAAGAAGCTGAAGCGGCAATCAAAAAATACGAAAAACAACAAGATAACGTAAAAAATAATCGTGAGTTTGATGCATTAAGTAAAGAAATTGAAATGCAGAACCTAGAAGTTCAATTAAATGAAAAACGTGCTAAAGATGCTGCTGAAGAAGCTAAGTTTAAACAACAAAACTTAGAAGATGCTCAAAAAAACATTAAGGATAAAGAAAAATATTTGAAAGCCAAAAAAGCTGAATTAGCAAGCTTAATTGAAGAAACTGAACACGAAGAACATGAATTATTAGCAGCATCAAAAGATGCTCGTGAACATATTGAAGAACGCTTATTGATGAGTTATGATAAAATTAGAAAAAACTATCGTAACGGTTTAGCTGTTGTGCCAATTCGTCGTGGTGCTTGTGGCGGTTGCTTCAATAAAATTCCACCTCAGAAACAAATGGAAATAAGAATGCACCGTAAAGTTACGGCATGCGAACATTGTGGAAGAATTTTAGTTGATGAAGCCATTGATATGAACTAAACAAAACTCGGTTTCAAAAATGAACACGAGGCATAATAAATATTTTAAAATGCTACTTCTTTCAGGAAGTAGCATTTTTGTTTTTATACTATTGCCCTTGGTAAGCAATGCCATTCCTGCCAAATTTGATTTTAATGAGAACTGTAAAAATGCCTACGAAAATATTATCGCTTTAAAAATAAAAAAGTCAGAAGCCATTATTGAAGCAGAAAAAAAAGCAAACCCTAACAATCCTGTTATAGCTTATTTAGAGCATGCGCATGACTTTATAATTTTTTTTGTTGAAGAATACGAAGCTGATTTCAATTTACTAAGTGCTAATTTTAACAAGCGATATGACGCCATTGAAGCTTCGGATGATAAATCACCTTGGCGCAAATATTTAATGGCACAAATGGAAATTGAAATGTGCATTGCTAATGGTAAAATGGGGAATTTTGTTTCGGCAGCTTTAGAGTCAAGAAAGGCGAATATTTTATTAACTGAAAACGACAAAAAATTTCCGCAGTTTACACCCAATAAAAAAGGGCTAGGATTGATTCATTCTCTTATCGGTACAATTCCTGAAAAATATAAATGGGGCGCAAGCTTATTCGGGTTTTCAGGCAATTTAACTCAAGGCATGAATGAATTATTGGAGGTTAAAAGTTATGTAGAAAAAAATAATTTTTACTGCAAGCATGAGCTAAATTTTATTTATGTGTATGGCTTACTTTATATGGCAAATGATAAAGCACAAGCCTATAATCTATCACAACAATTTTTTAAAGAAAATCCTGACAATTTATTGTACTGCTTTTTAGCTGCTAATGTTGCTCAAGCATCGGCACACAATGATGAAGCAATTTCAATTCTTTTAAAAAAACCTTCAGCTCCTGAATATCTGCATTTTGATTATATGGATTATATGCTTGGGGTAAGCTACTTGCGTAAACTTGACCCTGCTGCTTCTGCTTGGTTAGAAAAGTTTTCAAAATATAATACAAGAAGAAATTTTGTGAAGGAGGGTTATCAAAAATTAGCTTGGAGTTACTTAATTGCTAATGATAAAGTTAAATACAATAAAGCCATTAAAGATTGCAAAACTATTGGCAATACAACTGTTGACGCTGATAAACAATCGTTACGTGAAATTGAAGCCCAAGAAAATCCAAACGTATTATTGCTAAAAGCCAGATTGTTGTGTGATGGCGGTTATTATGAAAAAGGAATTAATTTATTGGCTGGTCATAAAATGGCAGAATTTAAAATAAAACGAGAGAAGGCCGAGTTTGTATATAGAGTAGGTAGAATTTACCACGATTGGGGTTTTCCTGATAAAGCCATTCCATATTATTTAGAAGCTTTTAATCAAGGAAAAGACATTCCACAACATTATTCATGTAATTCAGCCTTGAATTTAGGATTGATTTATGAGCAAAAAGGAAATAAAATTTTAGCTGAAAAATATTTTTTATTGTGTATTAATTCCAAAAATTCAGATTTTAAAAATGGGCTAGAACAGAAGGCCCGTGCAGGTTTGCAGCGATTAAAAATTAAAAAATAATTTGTTTAAACGTTGCAACATGATTATTTTTTAAAAAATCATGCAACGTTTAATCAATATATATTGTTTATATATCAAAGGATTTTAGTTATTAAAAATGAGAAGAAAAAGGCAATCAACCCTTCCCTAATCGGAAGGGTTTTTTGTTTTATAAAAGTTCAATTGTAATATCTTCAGTTTATTATTGATATTAGCATCAGTAAAATTATGATTGAATATATTTTTAAGCGCATATTACTATTTATTCCTACCTTATTTGTGGTTTCGCTTTTGGCGTTTCAAATTTCAATAAATGCACCTGGTGATATTGCGGAAACTTTGGTTAAAAATTCACAGCCTAACGATGAAACATCAAGTTCATCAATATATTACCAGCAACAAGTAATTAAATGGCGACATAAATTAGGGCTTGATTTACCTATTTTTTATTTCAGCATTCATTCATTAGCAGTTGATGATACACTTTATAAAATAGTTGATAAAAATGAAAGAACTATAGCTGAGCAAAAAATGTTGGAGTATGGTGGTTTCAAAAAGTATATTCCCACTCTATCATTTTATTTTCCGAATCAATATCATAGATGGCTGTTTGGTGATGAAGAAAATTCAAACGGAATTATTCATGGTGATTTCGGAATATCCATTTTATCACAGCAAAAAATATCTACTATTCTTGCTGAAAAATTACCGTGGAGCTTGTTTTTCAGCATTCTTTCCATTCTGTTAGCTTATTTCATTAGTGTTCCTTTAGGAGTTTTTCTAGCCGCCAAAAAAAATTCTTTGTTTGAAAAAGCAATCTCCTTTTTGGTATTTATGTTGCCTGCTTTGCCTTCATTTTGGGTAGCAACATTATTACTAATGTTATTTAGTAATCCTGATTTTTTTTATTGGTTGCCGTCGTCAGGCATTTCACCTATACAAGGGTTTGAGCCTTCAGCCAACATAATGCAAAAACTTTTACAGTCAATTCCATATTTAATTTTACCATTAATTTGCTTTACATATAGTTCCATTGCTTTTCTATCACGAACGATGCGAACCGGGATTTTAAATGAATTACAACAAGATTATATTCAAACCGCAAAAGCCAAAGGAATAAGCGAAAAAAGAATTATTTGGCATCATGCCTTTCGTAATTCATTGTTGCCCATCATTACTGTTTTTGCTTCAGTTTTTCCTAACGTGATTGGAGGCTCAGTAATTATTGAAAGTATTTTTACTTTGCCAGGTATGGGCAGGGCAATTTACCAAGCCATCGGAAACCATGATTACAGCTTGATTGTAGCCGTATTTACCATAACTGCACTATTAACAATGGTAGGTTTTTTAATAAGCGATATTTTGTACACCATTGCTGACCCACGAATACGATTTCAGAAATGATGTTTAAAAAAAACATATTGTTGTCTAAATTAAAAGCTCTTTTTTTTGCTCAAAAAAGGAGGAATAAAATATTTATACTAGCTGTTAGTTGGCTTGTTTTAATGTTTACTATAGGGCTGTTTGCTCCTTTTATTGCTAACAATAAACCATATTATATTCGAGTATTTAATCATTCTTACTATCCTTTATTTTATATCCATCATCAAATTGATTTTTATGATGAATTAGGAAATAAAAAAATAATTGATTGCCAACAAATGGATTGGAAACATTTACCATTTGAAAAAGCAATTTTTCCTTCAATTGCATATTCACCTAATACATCTGACATCATTAATGCTGATTATAAGGCACCAAACGATGAACAAAATTTTATTACATCAACAGGAAAAATTGAACCAATAAATTTTAGGTTCAAACATTATTTAGGAACTAATAAAAGAGGCGAAGATGTTTGTAGCGGCTTGATTCATGGCGCTTCTATTTCATTAATAATTGGAATTTCAGCAATGCTAATTGCCGCATTTATAGGAATATTTGTTGGCTTAATTGCAGGATACTTTGGCAACAATAAATTGAAAATGAAAAGAGGTTCATTTTATTTTTTGATGATAGGATTGGCGTTTGCATGGTTCTATGGTTTTCAATTGCAATGGTTTAATCTTGCAAATGCTTTATCAATTTCAATATTTCATTTTTTGCTTCAAATCCTTATAAGCTTCATCATTTCACTCCTAGTTTTATGGGCGTTTTATTTTTTTGCTGAAAAAACAATCAGCCGATTTTCTTTTTTTTCAACTTCAATCTTTGTTCCTGTTGATTCCATTGTTGTTAAAATAATTGAAATAATAGTTTCATTACCCATCATCATTTTAGTAATTAGTATTGCTGCTATTTCAAAGCCTTCATTTTACAATTTAATTTTAATAATCAGCTTAGTACAATGGACATCAATTGCTCGATTGATTAGAGCCGAAATGCAAAAAATAAAAACCTCCGAATTTATTCAAGCCGCAAAAATACTTGGTATAAATCATTTCGGAATATTGTTAAAACATGCATTGCCAAACGTTATATCGCCTGTTATAATTAGCCTTTCACTTGGGGTAGCTCAAGCTATTTTAATTGAATCATCACTTTCATTTTTAGGTGTAGGGTTGCCAACGGATGTTGTAAGTTGGGGTTCATTAATAAGTGCCGGTTGTGAAAATTTTCATGCATGGTGGTTGGTAGTTTTTCCAGGAATATGCATTTTCGGAACTATCCTTTCATTTAATATCATAGGAGATTCATTTAGAAGGAAGGATCAAAAATGAGTGTTACAATTTTTTGTAAATGTTACAATACTCATCAGCATTTTTACTCCAACTAAATTTTGCAGCATGTAGTTTTAATTCATCTGAATTATTTTCAGATTGGGTTTGTAAACTTGATTGAATTAAATTTTTCATAGTTGCGGCATCAAAACTTTCAAAGTAAAACCCTTTATCAGCAGCTATTTCAGGCAATGAAGTACATTTACTTACAAACACTGGTTTGCCACAACTCATGGCTTCAATTACTGGCAATCCAAATCCTTCAAATAAAGAAGGAAAAACAAATGCGCTACAATTTTGCAGCAAATAGTTTTTTTCTTCTTCTGAAACCGAACCAACTAAGTGAACATTTTTTAATTCAAATTCTGAAATAGTTTTTTTCATTTCATTACCATAAGAAGTAGAGTTATTACCAGCAATGATTAAATCAAATTCAGGTAATAATTTCATCATGGGAATAAGAACGTGAAAATTCTTTTTTGCAGTACAGTTGCCCAATGCTAATAAATATTTTTTTTCAGATGAATGCCAAACTGGCTTTGTGGATGGCTTTTCAAGAACTGATTCAACACCATTGTAAATGGTTTCGATTTTTTTTCCATTCAAGCTCAAATGATTTTCTATTTCTTTTTTGGTAAAATTTGAAATGGAAAAAATAGCATCGGCTTTATTTATTTTTTGTTGAAGTTGATGCAATTTTTTGTCTGACTTTGATTTGTTTTTTTCGTACAAAAAATTTAAATCATGTATTGTCAAAACATATTTTGTTTTTGAACTAGGTATGAATGCACTATCCTGATGAACGGAGTGCCATACATCAAATTTAGAATTTAAAAAACTAAAATGACGTTTGAAAAAATTTGAGGTTTGATAATTTATATCATTACCAAAATAGCCAACAAAATTTTTAGGAACTAAAAATGTAAATTCGAATTCATCTTTAACTATTGGAGCTATTGCTGCTATTGCTTTTCCGAAGTGTAAAGATACCTGACCTAGCCCAACATACAAGTTGTTGAGCTTCAATAAATCAATTAAAATTTTTTTCTTTTTTGTCATTAAAATTTTTCAATTGATGGCGGTAACTGTTGCTTTATTTTTTGGATTGCGTTTGACAAACTCAATGAACTCTTTTGTTGTTTTAATAATCTAATAAACCAAATTCTTCGTTCGGCAATTGTGTTCATTAAAGATAAATATTGACTGAATGCATCATAAAAAACAAAATCAGCCCATAGCCATCTTGCTAATAAATTAAGCCACAGTAAAGCACTCCAGGGCATTAATTGATACATTGGCAGATGCAAATAATGTAATATCATTTTATTTCTTCGAGCAATGACACTCACTTTTTTCTTTTTGAAATTAGTTTCAATTGTTGATGACGTTTGATGAAAACACTTTGCTTCAGATTCATAATAACAACACCATCCCATTCGCCAAGCTTTAATTCCTACATCAACATCTTCTTGATAAAAGGGGGAATAAATTTCATCAAAACCTTGAAGTAACAATAATTTTTTTCTGTTCATCAAGGCATTAGCACCCGATAAAAAAAGTGTTGACAGTTTCAAACTTTTATCTTCAGTCTGCAACTTATAATTTACTGTTCCTACTATTTGCAATCCTTTCGTAGCAGGATATTTAGCAGCATCAATGAGTTGTTTTGATTGTTCATCATAAATACTTCCCATTACGCCAAAACAACTTTCATCATCTAAATATTTTGCTAATGGAAGGAAATAATTTTCATCTAAACTAATATCACTATTTAGAGCAAAAACCCAATCGTGGTTTGCAATTTTAATTCCGCTATTAATGTTTTTTGAAAAACCTCCATTGATTTTATTTTCAATTAAAATAATTTCAGGATAATTTCTTTTAAGAAATAAAACTGAATCATCTGTTGAGGCATCATCCGCAATTATTATTTCAAATTGCCATCCTGATTTTTTAGCAGCAGCAATTACACTTGGTAGATTTTTTTCTAACAAATGTCTGCCATTGAAATTGGGGATGATGATGGAAATAGTTGTGGTCAAAAGTTTACTTTAAAAAGTTTAAAGATAACATAAAACCAAAATGAACTGTTGGCAAAATATATTAGCTATTGTTATTATGAAGTTTTGATAAATTAACAATAAGGGTTAGGGGCAAAAACTTTGATGGTATTGATTAGATTTTCTCCAATAATACCAATTCCAACAACAAAATAGTGCAAACTATATTGGAGTTGTGAAGTGGTAAATTCCTATACAGTTTGAAAATAGTACAAATGAGTGAAACGTCTCGATTTCTTCGGGATGGACTATATTGAAAATGTAATCGGTATAAATCCATATTGTTTTTAGCTTTATTTAGCATACAATATATCCGAATCTATTTACTCTTATGCCAAATTTAATATAAAATAGAATTGGTTAAATTTTGCTCTAACTTGTAAATCCCTAAAACGTGCTTCAAAAGCCTTTATAGAACATGCTATTGGGTTTTGGAGAGATTTATAAAACAATACTGTGCATTACAAATTATTTTATTACATTTTTGTTTATATAGCTTTGTAAAAAAAATAAAACTATGACTTTAATTATTTTAGGATTTGTCATTTTAATAATTGCAGTAATTGTTGATAGAATTATGGCAACTCAGCAAGTAAATCGTATTGCAAAAATTGTGAGATATGCTGCCTTGGGCGTAATTGCAATTGGTATTTTAACAGCTTGTTTTGTGCAAGTTGATTCAGGGCATGTAGGCATTAAAACTTTATTTGGTAAAGTAGAGCCCGATGTTTTAACCAGTGGGATGAATGTTGTAAATCCTTTGATGGAAGTAAAAATGATGGACACAAAAACACAAAACTACACCATGAGTGCAATACATGATGAAGGCAACAAAGAAGGAGATGATGCCATAAGGGTTTTAACTGCAGATGGATTAGAGGTGGTAATTGATTTAACAATTTTGTTTAGAGTAGTGCCCGCCGAAGCACCCAATTTATTAAGAGAAGTGGGGATTGATTATACTGATAAAATTGTTCGCCCTATCACCCGAACACGAATCAGAGACAATGCTGTTTCGTACGATGCGGTTGCCTTGTATTCAACCAAACGTGAAGAATTTCAAAACAGAATTTCGAAAAGTATTGAAGAAAATTTTAAAAGTCGTGGGTTGGTTTTAGAACAATTATTAATCAGAAATATTTCGTTGCCGGCAAGAGTGAAAGGAACAATTGAAGAAAAAATTCAAGCTGAACAAGAAGCACAAAAAATGCAATTTGTACTGCAAAAGGAAAAACAAGAAGCTGAGCGTAAACGAGTGGAAGCACAAGGTATTGCTGATTATCAGCGCATTATCAATCAAGGTTTAACAGATAAACAATTGCAATACGAACAAATAAAAGCAATGAAAGAATTAGCGGCTTCAACTAATAGTAAAATAATATTTATGGGCGGCAAAGGCAATCAACCAGTGATAATTGATGGGAAATAGTATTTAATACTACATCATTTTGCTTTCAATCTGAATGATTACATCCGATGCATTTTTATACACTTGTTCCATTCCGCCTTGTACCGCCGATGGCGCATACAAAGCCATTTCGCAGTTATCTAATGTATGAATAAATGTAGTGGTTAATTCTTCAGAAATGTTTTTTTGATTAAACGCTTCTATAATATTTTCTTTAGATAAATCAGCTGTTTGAATTTGTAATTTGTTGTTTACATAACCATGCAAGCTTCTCATTACTTCATCATAAAAACCTTTTTCATTTTTTTGTTTCATCAATTTTTCGGCAGCCATTAATCGCTTACGAGCTAATCTGTTGGCTTGTTTGAAGCCCAGTGCTTTTTTATCAGAAGACAATAATTTATTTCGTTTCACATAAATTAATATTCCAAGTGAAAATAAAAATGGTGTAACTGTTAGCAACCAAAACCAAAATGAACCAAAAAAATTATCTGTATTCGATTTTTTAAAATCAACTGCATCTGTTTTGATGAATCGAATATCTTGATTTAATAATTTCAAATCTTCTTTCTTTACACCATTCACGGTAGCGTTGTTTTGATTTTTTCCTTGTTTGATGTTCAAATTATATTCGCTTGATTTCAATGTTACATAATCTTTTTTATCTAAATCAAAATACGAAAACTCTAATGCCGGAATTTTATAATCTCCTGCAACCCTTGGAATAATCAAATATTCAAAAGTTTTGTTGCCGCCAATTGGATTTGCTTCTTGCGGAATATTTTCTACAATTTTTGGGTCATACACTTCAAAATCAGGCGACATACTTACCGCTGGATTTTCAAACAAATTAATATTCCCTGTTCCGCTTATGGTTACTTTATAAGTAATAGCATCATCGGTAGATAATGTTGTTTTATCTGTTGTTGCATTCATCTTAAAACGACCAACTGCGCCAGTAAATGAAGCAGGTTTGTTGGCTGGTAATGGTTTTACAAAAACCGAAACAGCGCCTGATGAAATTTCAACTGGTACATTTTCAACAGGGCTAAAAAATGGGTCATCAAAAAATGGATCGTTAAAAAAGTTATCTAACGGGTTGTTGCTTTTTTTCTTTTTAGCTCTTATTTGAGCCGTAAGTTTCATTTTAATTGGGTCAATTGTCAGCGTTCCGTTTTGTTGCGGAAACAAAGCCACTCGTTTTAATTCGGCAACATTATACACAATGCCATTAATATTTTCTTGCGATGCTGCTCGTTGGGGCAAATCAAAATTCTGCGACCAAAAACCATTTAAGGATGGCAGTTTATCAAATTGATAATTAACAATATTTACACGATAATATAATTTGTATGTTGCTGTGATTTGTTCGCCTTCATATACATTGGTTTTATCAACATACACTTTTAAAAAAATATCTTTACTTAAATCTGATTTAGTTCCGCCGCCTTGTTGCTGACTTTGATTGTTTTGTTGTTTGGGTAAAGTTCCTTTTACTTCTATGACAATTTCGTTGGATTCAATATTGCCCTGATTGGTTGTAGCGCTTGCAGGTGCTAGTGAAAATTTTCCTTCTTTGGTTGCTTGAATAAAATATGTGAACGACATGGATGATGACATTCTTCCGTTAATCACCGTCATGTTGCTGCTTTGCTGTGGCCCTTGTAAAAATGTGAATCCATTAAATGTTGGAGGCTTAATGCCCCGTACATCAGCATTTTCAATAGAATATGTAACGGCTATTTGTTCGCCAACAGCTACTGGATTTTTTGAAACAGATGCTGTAAATTTTATTCCTGCTGCATTTGAAATTTGATTCAGCAAAATAAAAATCAGTACGAAATATTTTTTAACGAATTTCATTTTTGTTTCTACTACTTTTTTTACCACAAAGACATCAAGAACACAAAGTTCTATTTTTTATTTCCTACATACTACGAAGATTTCACTGATTTTTCGTTTGCGAAAACTATGTGTTTCTGTATTTCAAAACTTGTATTCTATAATTTCTATGTTGCTATGTGGTACAATGTATTTGTATTCAATTAGCACATTTTCAAATTATCATATAATCAAATTTGCTTTACAAATCTTTATCAACGCTTTTTGAACGAGTTACTAATATGTTTTTCTTATCGGCGTTTTGTTTTGTTTTTTGCTCTTCGGCTCTTAAATTTTTTAGCATTCTATCGGCTTGTTCTTTGCTGATTTTTCCCGGCTTGGGTTGCTGTCCTTGTTTATCTTTCTCTCCTTTTTTACCATCGCCATCTTTTCCCTGATTATCTTTATTCTTATCGTCTTTATTATTTTGTTGTTGTTTTTGTTTATCGGCGCCTTTGTTTTTTTCTTGTTTTTTATCTCCTTGTTTTTGCTGATTATCTTTTTTGTCTTTGTCGTTTTTCTTATCGTTTTTATCGTTGTTTTTGGGTGGATTGTTTTTCAACATTGCCTTAGCGTATTCCAAATTATACTTTGTATCTCTATCGTTCGGATTAGCTTTTAGCGCATTTTTATACGCTTCAATTGCTTCATTGTAATTGCGTTGTTTCAAATAACTATTGCCCAAATTATGCAAAGCTTTTGCCTTTTCATTTGGGTTTTGCAAAAGGCTTGCAGCATTTTTAAAATCTTCGGCAGCTAATCTAAAGCTATCCATTTCATAGTTGCTATTTCCTTTATTGTAATAGGCTTCACCAAAATTTTTGTTGATAGAAATTGCTTTACGATTGAATGAATCAGCCAATAAATATTTTTTCTGTTTGTGATAATTCAATGCTTCACGAGCTACTTTTCTTTCGGGTTGCGGATTAAAAAATGTGGCTTGTGCATTTGATGAATTACACATCAACATAAATATTAAAACAGGAATTAATTGTTTGATGTAGCCCAACCACTTGGTTGGTTTTTCAAACACTAACACTTCTAAAAGCAAAAACAATAATGCTAACACCAAAAAATATTGAAAGTAATCTACATAATCAGCAAACATTTTTTCATCCATTGTTTTTTGTTCCATTGAGCTAATTTTTTTCACCAACTCTTTTACTTCATCTTGTGAGTTAGTAAGCTGTAAATAAGAGCCATTACCAGCCTTCGCCACTTCTTTTAATGCTTCTTCATTTAATTTTGAAAGAACAATACTTCCATTTTCATCTTTCTTAAAATCAGTTTGAACACCGCCGCTGTATGAAGGAATTGGGGCACCTTGTGTTGAACCAATACCCATAGTAAAAATTTGCACGCCTTCATTTGCCGCTGCTTGTGCTGATTCAATTGCATCATCTTCATGATTCTCTCCGTCTGAAATAATAACTAACGCTTTGTGTTTTTTATCTTTTGTTTGAAAAGATTCGGTAGCTTGGTCAATGGCTGAACCAATGGCTGTTCCTTGTGTTGGCACCATATCACAATTAGCATTATTTAAATACATTGATGCTGCACCATAATCAACGGTTAATGGCATTTGTAAATAACTTCTTCCAGCAAAAATGATTAAACCAATTCTATCATTTTCTAAATTATCAATTAACGTTTTTACGGCCTGCTTTGCTCTTATTAATCTATTGGGTTTTACATCTTCGGCCATCATACTTTTGCTGACATCTAAAGCAATGAAAACATCAACGCCTTTGCGTTTTACTTTTTCAATTTTATTACCCATCTGCGGATTAGCTATCGCAATTATCAAACTTGCCAAAGCCAACCACATCAACAAAAACTTTACAAAACCTTTTATTGGTCGATATTGTGGCATTAATCGTTTTACCAATTCTGCATCTCCCATTTTTTTTATGGCTAATGTTTTTCTCCACCAATACCATGCATACACTAATGCCAATATGGGCAAGGCAATTAATAAATAGAGATAATATGGGTGCTCAAATCGAAACATATTTTATTTATGATTGATGATTGTTTAATTTATGATTGATGTATTTTAAATCACCATTCATATATCATCCATTTTAAGGAATTCTTCTATAAACTACCATTCGTAATAATAATTCAATTATTAATAAAACAATTGCACATAATGCAAATGGTGTAAATTTTTCAGCATAATGTTTAAAGCTGGTTACATCTATTCTTGTTTTTTCCAACTTATCAATTTTGTTATAAATCTTTTTTAATGATTCGTTTCCTGTGGCTCTGAAATATTCGCCATCGGTTTCTGAAGCTATTTTTCGCAATAAGCCTTCGTCAATTTTTGATTCAATTTGAGTGTATTGTTTTCCAAATGGGGTTTGTATTGGATAAGGCACCATTCCCCACGAACCTGCGCCAATTGTATAAACTCTGATGCCATAAGTTTTTGCTAATTCCATTCCTGTTTCGGGGTCAATTAAACCTGTATTGTTTTCGCCATCCGTCATTAAAATAATTACACGGCTTTTAGCTTTTGAATCCTTCAGTCTATCAACTGCTGTTGCCAAGCCCATTCCTATGGCTGTTCCATCTTCTACCATTCCACTATGCAAATCTTTAAGTGCATTTTTTACAACTGCATGGTCGGTTGTGATTGGGCATTGCGTAAAACTTTCGCCGCTAAAAATTACAACTCCTATTCTGTCGCTTTTTCTTTCATCAACAAATTCAGATGCTAATTTTTTTACAGCCTCAATCCTGTTGGGTCTGAAATCTTCTGCCAACATACTGCTCGACATATCCATGCTCATTACAATGTCAATCCCTTCTGTAGTTTCTTCTCGGCTTTCAGATGTGTTTTGTGGTCGAGCTAATCCAATTACTAAAACAATTATTGATGATAATCTTAATACAAAGGGTAGCCAAATTGTTTTTGTTCTGAATGTATAATTTGAAAATCCTTTTATACCACTTGTGTTAGAAAGTTGAATGGTGGCTGTTTCATTTTTTCGTACCCATAATTTCCATACAATCATTGCTGGCACTAATAATAGCAGCCAGAAAAACTGTGGGTGAAGAAATTGGTATGTATG